>CAZBTI010000001.1:0-49959 GCA_964494395.1 uncultured Acidimicrobiales bacterium
CTGCAGTCGTCCTTGGAGCTGCAGTCGTGGTTGGAGCTGCAGTCGTGGTTGGAGCAGTGGTTGTGGCCGACGTCCCCACGCCACCCTGTCCATTCGTTGGATCTTCGCCAGGACCGGTCCCCGCATCCTGATCTTCGGTGGGTCCGCCATCGGGATTGTCCACTCCTCCAGCGACACTTCCACCACCAGCAGCACCGTCGAGTGCCGTGCCCGCACCCGGAGTTCCACCAGCACCAGTTCCATCAGCAGCAGTTCCGTCAGCAGCAGTTTCACCAGCACCAGTTCCACCAGCAGCAGTTCCGTCGGCCACAGTTCCACCAGCACCAGTTCCACCAGCAGCATCGTCGTCGAGTTCCGTGCCCGCACCGGGGGCTTCGTCATCGGCAGTACCAGCAGCGGCGGCGTTGGCCGCAGCATTCGCGGCTGCTTCAGCTGCGGCAGCTGTCGCAGCGGCAGTTACACCGCCGCCTGCCCCGCCGGCAGCGCCAGCACCTGCTGCGTCGCCGATCGAGTCGAGCAATTCTGAGTCGACGAACTCGGTGCCCTGCAAGGCCAAGGCAGGAGGAGGTTCCTCGACGGGAGCAACCGATGCGGTTCCGATTGTTCCGACCGCTGCGGCAGCAGCGATTGCGGGAAGACTTCGGGCTGCGTTCAACGCGGTCGCCACGATAGGCGCCTCCAAGAGACCACCGAAGACTGCAGCCTTGCGACGAGTACTCAAGCTGACCTGAAGAAAGGCGCGAACGAGGTGCGGATCAAATTGCGTTCCAGCTGCGTCAACCAACTCTTTACGAGCATGTTCAGCCGACAGCGGTTCCTTGTACGACCGCTTCGACGTGATCACGTCGTACGCGTCCGCGATGGCGCAGATGCGCCCTGCCAAAGAGATATCGGTTCCGCTCAGTCCGTTGGGGTACCCCGAACCATCCCATTTCTCATGGTGCTGACCTGCGGCATCGACCGCGTCACCCAGCCATCCTCGGAATGGCTCGACCATCGCTGCACCCGCCGCGGGGTGTTGGCGCAACTGTTGCCACTCTTCATCGGTTGGCTTTCCAGGTTTGCTCAGGATCTCGGCCGGTACAGACAGCTTGCCAATGTCGTGGAGCAAGAATCCCCAGCGCAGTTGATTGAGCTCTTCGCCTTCGAAGCCGAGCTCGACTGCAAGCATCTCGCCGTAGGCGCGAACGCGCTCGGTATGACCTCTTGTAAGACGTTCGTGCTTGGTCAACGCTCCGATCATCGAGACGGCCTGCTCCGAAGCCTCCTGCAGCGATCCTTGCAACGGGGTTCCCATGTTCTCGAGTTTTCTCGCTGAGCCCGAGCGCAACGCTGTTGCAAAGCGAGATGGAGCCTGATCGGGGAAGACGAGCGTCAGCTTCAAGAGCATCGAAATGGGTGTTAGGCGGTCGGCGAGGCGATGCACGACCAAGGCAGCGGCAACCGAGACGATCAGCGCCTGAACAACCCAAACAACGACGCCCACAGTTCCGACTGGTTGGAAGAAAAAGTCTCCAAGCCAGCGAACGGAGAGCCAGGAAGCGATCAGTGGAGCGAGAAGAATCAGCGCGGACACGAAAAAGGCAAGAACCGGCCGCGGTTCCCATGCCCTTTCGTTGTCGGTCGCGTCCGTCGCGACGCTTTCCTTCAGCATCTCTCTGCCCGTTTCCTGAGTAATCAGGAGAGAGTTCGACCGAATTGAGACAACCCTTGAGAAAAAGGGGGTAAATCGCCTAGCGGCTGTCCTAACGGAGATCGAGGCGCGTCGCACCCACCGAGGAGGCGTCGAGCGACGCCGAGTGCAGATCGGCAAACACAACCTTGAGCTCTTCACGACCAAGCGTCTCGTGTTCGATGAGCTCGGCTGCGAGCCGGTCGAGGACGTTCCGATGAAGAATCAACACTTCTTTGGCTTCCGCAGCCGCAGCGTCGACCAGTTGACGAATTTCGTCGTCGATTCGCTGTGCAATCCCGTCTGAATAGTTCTGTTCTGTCGACGAGTTGTACAACTCGCCTACACCGTTGCCGAACTTCTGGAGCCCGAGATCGGAGCTCATTCCGTATATCGTCACCATCGAGCGAGCAATGTCGGTGACCCGTTCGATGTCGTTGGCTGCGCCGGTTGTTGCCTCGCCGAAGATGATCTCCTCGGCGATGCGACCACCGAGCAGCATGGCCATCTCGTCGGTCATCTCCGATTGGCTCTTCAGAACTTTGTCCTTCTCGGGCACTGCAAGCGTCCACCCGAGGGCCTTGCCGCGAGCGATGATCGACACCTTGTGGATCGGATCGCTGTTCGGGAGCACGTGGCCGACAAGAGCGTGACCAGCCTCGTGGTACGCAATGACGTGCTTCTCCTTTTCGGAGAGCGTGTTCGTTGCCTTCTCGGGTCCGGCGATCACACGGTCGAGCGCATCTTCGATCTCGCTGTGGCCAATTTTCGGCAGCTGGCGGCGGGCCGCCAGGAGCGCGGCTTCGTTCAGCAGATTGGCGAGATCGGCGCCAGTGAACCCTGGTGTGCGTCGAGCGATCGCTTCTTTGTCGGCGTCCAGACCGAGCGGCTTGCCCGCGGCGTGAACAGCGATGATCTTGCGCCGCCCGTGTAGATCGGGTCGTTCGACGGCGATCTGGCGATCGAAACGTCCGGGGCGAAGCAGCGCCTTGTCGAGAACGTCGGGACGATTCGTCGCTGCGATAAAGATGACGCCGGTTTCAACATCGAAGCCGTCCATCTCCACGAGCAACTGGTTGAGTGTTTGCTCACGCTCGTCATTGCCCGCAATAGCACTGCCACCTCGATGGCGTCCCACGGCATCGATCTCGTCGACGAAGATAATCGCGGGTGCTTGTTTGCGCGCTTCCTCGAACAAGTCACGCACACGGCTTGCGCCGACGCCCACAAACTTCTCGACGAAGTCTGAGCCGGAGAGAGTGAAGAACGGTACACCAGCTTCGCCAGCCACCGCACGAGCGAGGAGTGTCTTGCCAGTTCCCGGGGGGCCGTAGAGAAGGACACCCTTGGGAATCGTCGCACCGATCTTTCGAAAGCGTTCCGGATCGGTGAGAAACTCACGGATTTCAGCTAATTCGACGACGGCCTCATCGGCACCAGCCACGTCAGCGAAGGTCACGTCCTGGAGATCGCTCTGCTTCTTTTGAGTCTTTGCAGTGAACTTCTTGCGAGCCGACTTGCCGCCGTTCATGCGGCTGAGGATCAGCCAGACCAGCACGACCATCAAAATCAGCGGAGCCAAGGCGCCTATGACTGCCAACCAGCTGACTCCTCCGGCGACCCGTGCGATTGTCGAGATCTCAACAAGTGGCGCTTCTTCGAGCACGTCTTGAGCGAATGTGCCAGCGGTGAACGGTGGAAGGATCGTTTGAAACTCGGTGCCGTCGAGGAGCATGCCGCGGACGACGCTCGATCCCTCGGTGAACTGGATGCTCGAAACCTGGCCTCGGTCGATCGCAGAGTCGAGGTCACTAAACGTCAGTTCGGGTAATGGGGCCGGATCCACGGTCGAGCCGACCGAAAACACCAGAAGACCTGATGCGATGGCGAGCAATACGAGAAGGATCCGGATTCGAGTCGTGCTATTCACCTCCCCGATCGTATGTGTCGAATGCCCGCAGAAATATGGTGATTTCGGCCCAGAACATCGTGAAACGGCTCTTACGACGCGCAGGAATGGGCCGCGTTAACGGCGCCTTCCCCCACCCTTTCGCGCATTGCCTGAACGCTCGCGTTCGACCAAACGTTGCTCGCTCTCCTCGAGTTCGGCGGTCATGGCACGAAAGCGATCGAGTCGCCGAGCATCGAGTTGCTCGGCGTCGACCGCATCGCGCACTGCACACGACGGCTCTGCATCGTGAGCGCAATCGCGAAACTTGCAATCCGCCGCGATGTCGAGAATGTCGGAGAACACCTTTTCGAGCGCGTCTTGGGCGTCCCACAGCCCAACCGCACGGATACCCGGAGTATCGATGAGAACGCCGCCCTCTGAGAGCACGAGGAGGTCTCGGGTGATCGTGGTGTGGCGGCCCTTCGCATCTCCTCGACGAACCGCAGCCGTTGCCTGCACATCCTCATCGAGCAATGCATTCACCAAGGAACTCTTTCCCGCCCCAGACTCACCGAGCATCGTTCCTGTCTTGTGGGGCGCAAGCAAGGCCTCGATTCGATCGAGGCCCTCGCCGCTCTCGATGCTGGTGACTACCACCTCGACACCAGGTGAGACCGCAGCGACAACCGCCGGCAACTCCACCCGTTGCTCTGCAGTGGCAAGATCGGACTTCGTGAGAATGACGACCGGGGTTGCCCCAGCGTTCCATGCGAGCACCAAAAAGCGCTCCAACTTTCCAGCGCGGAATGGCCGATCGAAACCGTGAACCAAAAAGACGATATCCACATTGGCAGACAACGGCTGCTGGGTTTCACGCTCTCCAGGATCGCGCCGGACCAGTTCAGTACGCCGCTCGAGGACCGCCTCGATCATCCAATTTGGGCCGCTCTCGACGATCGTTACCCAGTCACCGGTTACCGGTGCGGTCTGAGATTGTGCTCGCTGAGAGTCTGATTGAGCCCGGATCAAACCGGTTTCCAACAAAACATCACACTCACCGCGTTCGACACGGCTGATCCGCCCGAGAAGCCCAGAATGGGGAAATTCCTCAAGTCGAGACGCCCAAACACCGTCCCAACCAAGATGAATGAGTTCAAAACGATCCACTGGAACTCCCACAAAATTTCCGAATAGGAGGCACACTAATAGTTATGGACTCCCGAACTGATGGTGGAGCCGAAACGGCCGAAGAAACAGAAGCCGCCAACTCCGCTACCAAGACCGCAACAATTTCTAAGGGATTCGCCTGGCTGGCGGGCGTCATCGGTGCCGCCATTTCACTCAGCCTAGGCGAACTGTTTGACCGCATCAGCGGTTCTCTGATCTCGCTCGTCGTTGGCGTTGCCGACTTCCTCGTCGACATCACCCCGGGTGACATCGTTGCCCAGAGCATCAACACGCTCGGAACGGCGCAGAAGCCGTTGCTCAGTTTGGGCATCGTCGTATTCTCCCTCGCCATCGGCGGACTTCTCGGCGTAGCAGGTCGCAAAAACCCACTCTTCGTTCCCGCTGGTTTCCTTCTCTTCGGCATCTTTGGTGGCTTTGCGACGAGCCGCAGCGATCTCAGTAGTGCCGCTGGGTCGTGGGTTACCGCTCTTGCAGCGGCCGTCATCGGCGGCGCGATCACACTCGCCCTCTTCGCTGCGGCTCGCGGCACAGATGACCAACTCTCCACGCTCACTGCCCCGAGCGGCGAGGTCATCGATCGCCGAGGCCTCCTCTACGGAGGCGCAGCCTTGGGTGCTGTTGCCCTTACCGCTGCGGCCCGTATCGGTCGGACGAGCGCTGCCGAACTCGCTCGTGAACAGATCCTCACCGGAGCCGCCGCTCCCGAACCACTCAACCTTCCCGTCGGCGCATTCGATGACATCCCGGGTATCACGCCGCACATCGTGCCGATCAGTCCAGAGGACGAGTTCTATCTCATCGACACGGCCATTCGAAAGCCCTCAGTCGATCCAGAAACGTGGTCGCTTACAATCACTGGTCCCCACGTCACCAACCCCATCACGTACACCTACGAAGACTTGCTCAACCGTGAACACGTCACGACCGAGGTCACGCTGTCCTGCGTTTCCAATCCGGTGGGCGGCGAGCTCGTCGGTAACGCTGTGTGGACTGGCGTTCCGTTGAGTGAACTGCTCGACGAAGCAGGGATTGTCGATCCACGAAACAGCGAGCACCAAATCTTCAGCCGATCGGTCGACGGCTTTACCTGCGGTTTCGAAGTACCGCTCGCATACGACGGACGCACCGCCATGGTCGCCCTCATGATGAACGGCGAACCTCTCCCAGTCGCCCACGGCTTCCCTGCCCGCCTCGTCATTGCTGGCATCTACGGATACGTATCGGCAACCAAATGGCTAGAAGAGATCCAAGTCACCGACACCGTCGGCGTCGATGGCTTCTGGATCCCTCGAGGGTGGAGCAAGTACGGCCCGATCAAGACCCAGTCCCGTATCGATACGCCAACTCAGCAAGGCCAGTTAGCTGCAGGCCCAATCACGGTCGCTGGCATTGCCTTCAACCCAACGATCGGCATCGACCAAGTCGAGGTCGGATTTACCAGCGCCGAGGATCAGACGAATACCGAGTGGATTCCCGCCGAGCTCGCAGAAGTCGAATCTGACGAGACATGGGTCCAGTGGCGCTACGAGTGGGATGCCCCTCCCGGAGACTGGTTCATCCAAGTCCGCGCCACCGACAGGACTGGTTTCACCCAGTCACCAAACCCCGTTCCACCAGCACCAAACGGCGCCGAAGGTTTCCACACCATCATTACGCGCATTGTGTAATGCGCCTGTGCTCCCCGTCGGGGATCGTTCAGGCGGCCGCGGCGAAGGCGACGTCAGCTTCGCTTTGGCTCGACACCGCCTCAGGCGTAAAGCCTGCGTGGCAAATGAACGCTCCCCCTGAAGGGGAGCACGGGCGGCGTCAGCAATACGGCAAAATCACGACGGAGTCGTGGCCGTATTGGTTACGCCGCAATCTGCGCTTTGGTTTCCCAGTGGCCGGCGGCGTCGTCTCGGGTGAAGTAGATCTTGGCTACTCGGTTGATCGCGTCCTGGTCGAGGACTCGTGCACGTCCCTCGTAGTCACAGATCGACGAGAGTGTCCGGCCGAAGTCGGCCGGGTAGTACGGGCGTAGGCCGCCCTCTGTGTTTTGCAGGATGAAGGTCTTGAGATAGTCGGCAGACTCTTGGTTGCAGCTGATTGACATGTTTGTGCATACCGCTGCGAGTACCCGGTCGAAGGTTGATGCTTCGATCTGGCCAACAAATACCTTGTTTGGAATACGACGAGCGAATGCGTCATCGCCAAGTTGGTCTGGGCGCATGTTGGTCGAGAACACGACCTTGGCGTCGAACGGGATCTGGAAGGTCGCACCGTGGGCGAGCGTCAGGAAGTCGATCGAGTGTGACAGCGGGACGATCCAACGGTTGAGAAGTGCCTCTGGGGTGGTTTTCTGGCGGCCGAAGTCATCGATGACGAAGATGCCGTTGTTGGCCTTCATCTGTAGCGGTGCGCGGTAGACGCCGGTCGAGAGGTCGCGATCGAGGTCGAGGTGCTGCCCGGTGAGTTCGCCACCTACGAGAACGAATGGTCGCTCGCAGAGAATCCATCGTGGGTCGAGGCCCTCGGGCTGTTCGACCGGGATGTGAATCGACGGATCGAAGAGGGTGATGATCGCACGGTCATACTCGACAGCACGAGGCACAAGGATTGGATCTTTGTACATCTTGATCATTCGCTCGGCCAGGGAGGTTTTACCGGTTCCTGGAGGGCCGTACAAGAAGACTGCGCCCTTCGAGACCAGGGCTGGGCCGAGTTCATCGAAGAACCCGTCCTCGATGATGAGGTCGTCGAACGCTTCTTTGAGGGTCTGCTCATTGATTGCAGACCGTCCTCGCTGAGACATGGTCACTCGGGTGTATTCCTCGAGGGAAACCGGCGCATAACTGGCGTAGGCGGTGGCCTGCGCCCGACTGTGCGCTTCAGCCTTGCCGAGGTCGGTTGAGGAGATGACGTAGTCGCGGCCTGCCATGCCCTGAATTTCGAGCATCAGGCGCTGGCGGAGTCCATCTACAACGTTGTCGACGATGCCGACGGAAAGGCCTGTGGCCGTGGCGAGGAGGCTGACCGACGACCGTCCTTCCATCACGAGACGCTGCAGAATGATGTCCTCGATAATCGCGGCTGGAACACCGAGATCATCGAGTGTTGGTGGCTGCGTTGGATAGGTAGTGCTTGTTGGAACCGTCGACATAAAGGAAGAATCGTCACTTTCTCGAAAAACATAAGGTTTCGTGGTGTCGATTGAGGCGGTGCCTCCCCAACCGGGCACTCCGAGACGCGTTGCACCCCATCGAGGAGCTCCCTCGGCCACCCAATTCGCATTGGGTGGCCCCTGCTCCCGGCAATGGAGTTCGGCCGCCTTAGGTCAAGTGGGACAGAGTCGGCAAGAATCTGTCGATGAGCACCGATGCACTCGACCCAGGCCAATGGTTCACAGCAGACGACCAGTACCTATTTAACGCCGGCAACAACACCCGGTTGTGGCACAGCCTCGGGGGAAGACTCGATGAGGTCGATGGCACATCCGGTGCTCGCTTCACCGTTTGGGCACCAAACGCAGCTGCGGTTTCGGTCATTGGAGAGTTCAACGGCTGGACCCACCCTGGGCACGTCCTCGAGCCGATTGGATCGAGCGGCGTGTGGGGCGGATTCCTCCCCGAACTCGTAGCCGGAGACCGATACAAGTTTCGGGTCGAGTCGAGCTACGGACGAATCGTCGAGAAGGCCGATCCCATGGCCTTCCACTCTGAAGTTGCGCCAGCGACGGCATCGATCTTGGCAGACCTGAGCTATGACTGGGCAGACGAAAGTTGGATGTCGAAACGATCCGAAGCCAACAAATGGGACGGCCCAATTTCTATCTACGAAGTGCACCTCGGATCGTGGCGACGGACCCTCGACCCCGAACACCGCTCACTTACCTACACCGAGCACATCGACGCACTCGTTAACCACGTCGCCGACATGGGATTCACCCACGTCGAGTTACTGCCAATCACCGAGCACCCGCTCTATGCGAGTTGGGGGTACCAAACAACCGGCTACTTCGCCGCAACCTCTCGCTATGGCGAACCCCAAGAACTCATGGCGCTCATCGACGCCTTCCACAACGCTGGCGTCGGCGTCATCCTCGACTGGGTTCCATCGCACTTCCCCACCGACGAGTTCGCCCTGAACAACTTTGACGGGACAGCACTGTACGAACACGCCGATCCGCGGGAAGGCTTTCACCCCGATTGGAAGAGCTCGATCTTTAACTACGGTCGACACGAAGTAACGAGCTTTCTGCTTTCCAGCGCTCGTTTCTGGCTAGAGGCCTTCCATATCGACGGCATCCGAGTCGATGCTGTCGCGTCGATGCTGTACCGCGACTACAGCCGTGGTGAAGATTGGATCCCGAACCAGTTCGGTGGTCGAGAAAACCTTGAGTCGATCCAATTCCTCCAGCAACTCAACCACGAGATGTACCAAGCGTTCCCGGACATTCTGATGATCGCCGAAGAGTCAACCGCTTGGCCCGGCGTCACTCGCTCGACCGATCACGGCGGCCTCGGATTCGGTTACAAGTGGGACATGGGTTGGATGAACGACACCCTCGAATATTTCGAGGAAGACCCAGTTCATCGGGCGTTCCACCACAACAAGTTGACGTTCCGAGCGGTCTACGGCTTCAGCGAGAACTTCATCCTCCCGCTCAGCCACGATGAGGTCGTTCACGGAAAGGGATCGCTGCTTACAAAGATGCCCGGAGATGACTGGCAGAAACACGCCAACCTCCGGGCCCTCTACGGCTGGATGTACGCGACGCCCGGCAAGAAGCTCCTCTTCATGGGAAGCGAACTCGCCCCATGGAACGAATGGAACCACGACGACAGCCTTCCGTGGCACCTGACCAGCGAGCCAGCTCACGAGGGCGTCCTCCAATGGGTCGCTGCACTCAACGGCATGTACCGCGAGGTACCTGCACTCCATGAACTCGACAACGACGGATCCGGTTTCCGTTGGATCGATGGCAGCGACAACGAGCGCAGCATCATCACCTCACTGCGATCCAATAGCGATGGCGACATGGTCGTGTGCGCACTGAACGCAACCCCCGTGCCTCGCCACGACATCATGACCGGAGTTCCCAAAGCGGGCGAGTGGGAAGTGTTGCTCTGCAGCGATGATGAGAAGTTCGGCGGTTCTGGCTATGACCATCCGCCGACCTATGAAACCACCGAACATAGTCACGGCGGCCTCGACAACGCACTCTGGTTGACGCTTCCACCGCTATCGATGACGTTCCTCCGGTACAGCGCCACGAAGACGGCGTCCAAGAAGACGAAATAGCTGCCTAAGTTCGCACCTACGGCCAGATGTGGGCGACCGTGAGAGCGTCAGTACCGATCAGCACCCGTGATGTTGCGGGCCGAATACCGCCAGCAATGTAGCGCTGCTCATGAGAGACGATCCGCCCTTCGAAGCCGCCTGCTCGAATTTGGTAAACGGTTTCGGCAACACTCTCAGCGGGCATAAACAAGAACACGACGGTGGCATTGGCGAGCGAAAAGTCACGAGCGTCAGCCTCGACGACAGAGACCTGGCTCGAAAGTTCCGGAGCAGCAGCGAGGCGACGTTCAAAGAGGTCGACAAGGCGAGGATCCTTCTCGACTCCTGTCGCCGAACATCCACGCCGTTGCGCCGCTGCCATCACGACGCGGCCTTCACCACAGCCGAGATCGACCAAGTGGTCCGATGCCTCGACCTCGGCAAAGTCCAGTAGCTCATCGAGCAACGACTCCGGGGTGCTCAGAATTGGACCGAGCGTCGAACGGTCCGGCCGCTTTCGTCGGACACGTTCGCTCACCAGTCGAACCGGCCGGATCGCAACATAGGCCGGCCACAGCTTTGATGGCAGCGACAGAAAGCTATGGTCGGCAGCGTTTGGACGAAGCGGTCCCGGCAATCGGGCAGCACGACGAGACTTGCCCCAAGTGATGACGACCGTGAACGCCGTTCCTTCAAGGCGGACCAGCGTTGCCTGCTGCTCGTGGCGAAAGAACGACTCAGCCGCGGCGCCCTCGAAATCGGCCCAGCCGACATATCCGTCACGTTGGATTCGCGAGATGAACCTCTGCGCATCCTCTCGTCCCGCTGCGGCCACCTCGAGAAGGTGCAGCTGTCCACTACGATCGGGAACGACTATTGCGTCCAGGTCGGCGGCGAGACGTGAAAGACGATGTCCCTCGGCTTCTGTCTCTTCAAAGATCCGAGCACACAAATTACTCAGGGCCAGAGCTTCTTGATCACCGTCGAGCGCAAGCTCTTGGGACACGCTCCATGCGTTACCGGCTGATACTGCTTTGGTCAGTACATCGCTCTGTGCCATCAGGTGTCCCAGTGTGCAACACATGGCGGTGTATTGCGAGCTCAGGTGTTCTCGTGCTGGGTGAACGTATCTCCTAACGAAATCTCGCCGCCAGAGATCGTCCGGTAGACAACGCCCGCACGCTTGTGCATTGCGAGCTTGGCACCACGACCAATGTCGTCTTCGAGCAACTTGCATGGCGCTGCATCGCGCACGACTTCGAGTTCCACGATGTTTCCCGCAGAATCGGTGAACGTTGCCCGAGCCCCGGGGGTGCGATTGAGCAGACCCGAATCCACCGTAATGTTTCGGCGCGTGTGGAATGCGTTGATTGGAGCCCCATGTTCAGCTTCAGCGAGTGCAATCTCCTCCAAGGTTTGAACCGTCACCTGACGATGCCGAGCATTCTCGTAACGATCGCCGGTGATGCCGTGTCCGTCGGCGATCTCAACCGTCTCGACCGGCCGCATCTCCATGCGAGCTGCGAACGAAATCTGGAGTGCAACAACCTGACTCATGGCTTCAAGGATACGACGGCTCGAGGAAAGTACGTTTATGACGTGACCACCGTGCCAAGCCGTATCCCTCCCCCGCCCGGCGAGGATGAAATTCCCATTCACAGCCGCTCGTACACCGTCAACGTGTTTCGAGTCGATGAGGGCCACATGAGATTGCGGGGTCGAGTCATCGACACCAAACCCGCCGGACTCTACGTTCGCAACGACGACGACCCGCTCGACGTGCACGACATGGTGGTCGACCTCATCGTCAGCTTTCCGTTCCTCGAAATTCAGTCCGTCACCGTCATCCTCGATACACACCCCAACCTTCTCTGCCCATCGATCGAACCATTATTTCAACAACTGGCAGGCGTATCGATTGCCCGAGGATTCAGTCGCACACTGACCGATCTGTTTGGTGGACCCAAGGGATGCACCCACGTCGTGTCGCTACTCCGGGCAATGGCACCAGTGGCGGTCCAGGCCATCTACTCCATGGAGGCCGCCGACCCCGACCGAGACCCTGCCAAGGCGTGGAACACCCGAGAGCGCTCCGAGGAACAACGCCTAGGTGCGCTCTCGTTCATCGAAGACACCTGCCACGTGTGGGCGAGTGGTGGCGAACGATTGCAGCGTGCGAAAGCGGGCGAGTTGGTGGAAGCTCCGATTTGGATTCGAGAACGACTGACCAAGCTCGGACGAGAGGACGAACTACGGCACTGGGAGTGACACCAGCACCCATAGGCTGTCGGCATGATTGATGACACGATGCTCGGGCGCACGGTTGACCCTGATGAATACGGCCGAATCGACACCTTCCCGGTCGATCGCCCGACGGTCATCACCTTCACCACACAAGAACTCCAAGCGCTCTGTCCCGCAGTTGAGGGCATCCAGCCCGACATCTACACGGCGAGAATCTCCTACACGGCCGTCACCCATGCAATCGAGTCAAAGTCGCTCAAGCTCATGCTGACGACCTACCGTGACAAACGGATCTTTGCCGAGCACCTCGCCGCCGAGCTTGCCGACAAAATCGGTGGTCTCGACGGAGTATCGGACGTCGAAGTGGCGCTCACCCAGAACGTCCGGGGTGGGATCGCAACCGAGGTCATCACCCATCCGAAGTAGACCACCAGAGTCGGAAATATTGACTCTACGTGAGTGTGGTCTTCATATTCTCACTATGTGTCGCACTACCTGTCGAAACGACATAGTTTCTTCACCGAACGGAAACGGCCTAGCCGGACATTTCGCTATGCGGCATGTCACAATGGTGAAAAGGCAAACTCGTGGGAGAGTGAGACATGAAAACAATGTTGACAGCGGCTGTTAGTTCTATTGCGGTTGGCGTAGCAGCACTCGTAGCAGCGCTCGTGAGTGAAGACGCGAACGAGCCAATCACGTACTAAGTGCGATAGCGAAAACTAGGCGTCAGGGCTCAGATAGGTCGGCGCAGTTGGCTTGAGCGGCCGCGCATACCACAGCGGTCGACGTAGTCCTCCAGGTCCTGGAGCGGGACGAGTCTTCGCAAGCCAGTCTTGGTATGCCTCTCGAGACTTGTTGGTATCGACAACCACATCCCCGTACTGATCTCCAGCCTCGGCTGGAGTCACCCGGACTCGCTGATGCCAACACTGCATACCCGAGATCGGGTCGGGCTGAACCGAGAACGTGAGGTTCTGGTGCACGCCGGTGTCGGTCCACCAGATGCGATTGGTGTCATCGTCATCTGAATCCCACGTACGAATGCCATCCGTGCGCTTCAACCTCCATACGCCCCCGCCTTCGGCGTGGGTTGCGGCCGCCTTTGAGCCAGCGCCGCTGGCTCCTGACCCATTCGCTACCGGCGACGAAGTCGACGGCGGTGATTGAATATCGGCTTTGCCAGCGCCCCAGCTTCGCGCCTTGTCCTCTTCGAGGCGCCAGCGGCCCATGTGGTGCGAGGCCGCAACGATTCCGGGACGGATGCCCTCGGTCTGCCACGCACTGATCACGAAGTGGCCAATGCGGGTTGTGACTCGCACGAGGCCGTTCTCCGCAATGCCGAGCTTCTCCGCATCCTGTGGGTGCAACCACAGCGGATGACGGTGACTGATCTCCGAAAGCCACTTCGAGTTTGCTGAACGGGTGTGGATGAGCGTTGGGATTCGGAAGGTCGGCAACAAGATGCGCTCGTTGCCGAGGGAACCCTCTCCGTCGGGCTCCATGTCGAGCTCTTCCCAATGCACGTGGCTTGGAATCCACTTCGGTGTGGCGTATTCGGGCCAGCCCCAGTCCTTCAGCGTGGTCGAGTACAGCTCGAGCTTCTTCGACGGCGTGACAAACCCAACTTTTAGTTCGCCGTCGATCTCGATGGCGGGCGAACCGTCGCCGAGGCCGGCGAGCTTGATGTCGGCGAGACCTTCTGGCGTGCCGTCCCACATGCCAGCGGTGCCAGGCTTGCGATACACGCCAGACTCATCCTTCTCGCAGCCTTCGACCGCCGATGGATCGATATCGCGCTCATACGGGGTCTCTTGGTCTCCGGCGATCGAGTATGCGCCGCGGTTGCGCATGTACTCGAGCGGGCTTTCGCCTGCGGCCTCGGCGTCTTCCTTTAGGCCCGGCACGTTCTCGGTGAACATGATCTCGTAGTACTCGTCGACGCCGATCGGCTTGCCGGGGTTCTTCTGAGACTCAAACCACTTGCGGATGCCCATCTCACCGTCAGGGTCGATCGCCCAGCTGAGGTCGATCCAGAACTCGTTCTCTTCCCAGACCTCGCCCGGGTTGAACTCGTGGGTACGAGAATCGTCGTTGACGTCCCCACCCTGGATCTCTGCGAAGCGGCGAAAGACGCTCTGCCGGAAGGCAATCCAACGCCCTTGATGTGTCTCGTAACTCACGACGTCGTGACGCTCGGCGCCGACACCCATCGGGAGCACGTAGTCGGCGAACCATGCCGTTTCGTTCCACGTTGGGGTGAGTGCGACGTGGCACTCGACCTTCTCGGGGTCGGTGAGCGCTTCCATCCAACTGAAGCCGTCTGGGTTCGTCCAGATCGGGTTGTAGACACGACTGAAGTAGGTGTCGAGTTTGCCGCGGCCTTCGTTGAGGAAGTGCGGGAGCAGGATCGACATCTCGTGGTAGGCCAGCGGAAACTCCTTTGGCCACTCGAGGTCGTTCCAACGTTCGATACCGGGGGCGCCGAGCGGAGCTGCTGGCTTGAACTTGTTCCAACCGTTACCGCTCGTTCCGCCCTCGGTCGCAACCGAACCGGTCATGACCGCAATAAAGAACAAGCAGCGAGCCACCTGCCAGCCGCCTTGGTTTCCAGCACCCGCTGCTCGCCAGTTGTGCGACGCGAACTTGGTGGGGTTCTCGCCAATGACCTTGGCGATCTCTCGAATCTGTGACGCAGGGATACCAGTGATGTGTTCGGCGCGCTCGGGGGCATATTCGGCGTAGTGCTGCTTCAGCGCATCGCCGACGCTCCCGAACTCGTTTGGCATATCGGGGAACTCTTCGCTGAGGAAGGTCTCCCAATTGACCCAGCGTTCAACGAAGTCCTTGTTCCACGTGTCGTCCTCGAGCATCTGGTGGATGATCGAGAGGCACAGAAACGGTTCGGTGCCGGGCCACGTGGGCAGCCAGTGGTCGGCTTTCGAGCCAGTGTTTGACAGGCGCGGATCGCAGACGATGACCGTTGCGCCGTTCTGCTGTGCTTCGATGATTCGCTGAGCGTGTGGGTTGAAATAGTGTCCCGATTCGAGGTGCGCCGAGATCAGGAAGATGACCTTCGCGTTGGCATAGTCGGCAGACGGACGGTCGTGACCCATCCAGCTTTGGTAGCCAATGCGAGCATTCGATGAGCAGATGTTGGTGTGGCTGTTGTGGCCGTCGACTCCCCAGGCCTGGAGCACGCGGTTCG
Source organism: uncultured Acidimicrobiales bacterium (assembly GCA_964494395.1). Taxonomy (GTDB): domain Bacteria; phylum Actinomycetota; class Acidimicrobiia; order Acidimicrobiales; family SHLQ01; genus SHLQ01. The sequence continues at coordinate 15,463 of CAZBTI010000001.1, forward strand.
TGTAGCCGTCTTCGCCGGGCCGACCCACGTGATACATGATCTCGTTGTGGCGCTCTTCCTGCATGGCCTTGCGGAGGCGACCGCCGATCTCTTCGAGCGCTTGGTCCCAGCTGATGCGTTCCCAGCCACCCGAGCCGCGATCGCCGACGCGCTTCATAGGGAACATGATGCGTTCAGGGTCATAGATCTGGTTGAGTGTCGCCGGGCCCTTTGCACAGTTGCGGCCGCGGCTCGCCGGGTGCTCCGGGTTGCCCTCGACCTTTTCGATCTCGCCGGTGTCTTTGTTGAACCATGCGGTCAAGCCACAGCCGGCCTCGCAGTTGAAACAACTCGTTGGAACGAGCGTGTGGTGCTTCTCCACTCGGGTGGGCCACGCCTTGGCGTCGAGGCTTGTGACATCATGCCAATCTTCGAGTGGTGGGTACTTGTTCAGTTCAGTCATCGAGGTGCTTTCTCAAAATTTGAAGGCTCACCCACAACCAGCGTGGCTGGCGCTTCAAATTTTCTAGGAGAGGGGGACGGATTGGCCGGCGCGGACGAAGGCGGTTTCGGAGAGGAACATGCCGATGAGGGCCAGGACTCCGGCGAGCACGCCGATCCCGACAGCAGCGCTGGAGCTTGCGAGAACGGAAACGCAGATGATGCCGAGCACGAGGGGGATGATGGCCCCGATGATGAGACCGCCCCAGAAGAGCGAACTGTGCTTGCCCTTGACCATTGCGTGCACGGCGAGTTCGACGTGCCGACTGCCGTGGTTGACCGTTTCCATCCAACTGAGAGCGAGCACGGCAGAGGTACCGCCGATGAGCGCCCAGAAGACTGCTTCGATCGATGGAACCTCAACGAAGATGTCGGCGATGAGCCAAGTGGCTGCACCTGCGGTGACCGCACGAGCGAGAAGCATCGGGAGCAGCAGCGGCGTTTGCCAAAGGTCGCGCCCTTCGCACTGGGCGAAGAGAAAGGCGGTGTATCCAGCAGTGGCGAGCCCGGTGATGGCTGCGGGTATGGCGAGAATTTGCAGTAGCGACTCACTGCCGGCGATACCGGCGATGAGCCAGATTCCAGTGACGGCGCCAAATGCCATGAGGACATAGGCGCCCTTCACGAGCCAGGACGACCAGTTGCCTTTGGTGAGCAGGTAGTAGAAGCGTCCAGGCTGTTTGAGGTCAAAGACGAGAAGCGCACTGGTGATTCCGAGGAAGACGAACGCCACCAGAGGTGCCATGATGCCGACGCTTCCCTGCTCATCGGCGTTACCGAGCAGAACCATGAGCGCTGCAATGAGCATCGCTCCCCCAGCGATCGCCTTTGTGACGAGGTACCCCGAAACCTTCTCACCCCACGTTGGGGTGTGCTTGGTGGTGTAGGTCGTGCGGGCGACAACGCCGTCGATGTCAGTGGGCTTCTTACCAATAGCGACCGGGACCGAAGGATGGTGCTCGGTCGTGTCGGCCCAGATCATGCCGTCGTTGGCAATTGCGGTTCGGGTTGGATCAAGTGCTGCCTGATCGGCGCCCTTGTAAAAGACCTTCGGCTTTGTGTTCTGCTCTGGTGCACGGACGGCGACATCGTTGCGGCTGATCATTTGGCTGATCTTCGACGTTGGGTCGTCGAGGTCACCAATGATGATGGCCTCGGTCGGACACACGATCTGGCACGACGGTTCGAGGTCCTGTTCAAGACGGTGGTTGCACATATTGCACTTGTGCGCAGTATTGGTCTCCGGGTTGATGTACAACGCGTCATATGGACAGGCGTTCATGCAGGACTTGCAACCAATGCAGTCGTCATCTTGGAAATCGACGACACCGTTGTCGGAGCGAAAGAGTGCCGACGTTGGGCAGATCGTCATGCACGGAGCGTCTTCGCACTGGTTGCAGCGCATGACGTTGAACTTGCGGGCAACATCGGGGAATGTTCCGGTCTCGATGTACTTCACCCACGTTCGATTTACCCCTAGGGGCACATCGTGCTCGCTCTTGCACGCGACCGTGCAGGCGTGGCAGCCAATGCAGTTATCACTATCGAGAAGGAATCCGAGACGCGTCACCCGTCAAGTATGTGCCAGCAGACACAGTGGTGATAGATGGGTTATATCAATGACTCCATAGCTATGCTCTATGACATGCCACTCTCCGCAAGTTTCCCCGAGCTATCCGCCCTCGATGTATTTGCATCCGTAGTCAAACACGGCAGCTTCGGCAAGGCCGCGAAGGCGCACGGCATTGCTCAACCTTCGGTCACGAGCCGAATGCGCAATCTCGAACGACAACTGGGGGTCACGCTGTTCGATCGAGGACCGAACGGTTCGACGCCGACACCAGAGGGCGTGGTTGTCTCTGGCTGGGCCGACGCAATCCTCCTCGCGGCGCACGAATTGGAGGCTGGCCTTGTGGCGCTGAAGGCTGAACAGGCGGGCAAGCTTCGTATTGCAGCGAGCTACACGATTGCCGAGTACCTCCTTCCGGGCTGGCTCTCCCGTTTCACCCGCGAACACCCCGAGGACACCATCTCACTCGATGTCGAGAACTCGACCCATGTCTTACAACAACTCGAGAGAGGTGAAGCCGACCTCGGGTTTATCGAGACACCGCTGAAGACTCCGAAGATGAGCGAAAAGGTCGTTGCCAACGATCAACTCGTGACGGTCGTGCCACCCGACCACCCGTGGGCGAAGCGGCGTTCGATCGATATGACTGAACTCGCCCAGACCCCGCTGGTCATGCGTGAACAAGGGTCGGGCACACGCGAGGCCTTAGATCGTGCGCTGGTCGAAGCTGGCCACGAGCCACCAACCTCGGTCCTCGAGTTGGGTTCGACATCGGCAGTGCGCAGCGCAGTGCTCAACGGCCAATCTCCAACGGTCATCAGTCGACTCGCCGTCGCTGATCAACTCGCACTCGGACACCTCAGCGAAGTTCGCGTCAAGAACTTCAAGATCGAGCGAGACCTCCGAGCAGTATGGCCAGAAGGAAAACCACTATCGAAATTAGCCCAGTCGCTACTAAAAGATCTCAGCTAGCCGGGGGAAGAAGTCACAATCGGGAGATGAGCAAAAATCAGCGGCGGAGCCGCTTTGCTCATCTAACGATTGCGCCAGCAGGTCCAAGCGGAGAGACCCTGTACCTGTTCTATGTGCGCAGCCATGTACCCGTTCAAGGTAGGCAGTACGACGCCTTCTTCAAATGCAACGCCGGTGAGGTCGCGGAAGGTCGAGCTCCACACAGGTCGGTTGATCTGCGCCCGACCCCAGTCGTCGGTGAAACCAACGACGCTGTCGCGGTTGGGTTGTCCGCCGGACTCGCACGGGATGATCGTGTTGTGGAAAGACGAGAGGTTTCTGCCACCTCCGAGGGTGTAGCCAGCGTCCCAAGCGGCCTGCGCTTGGGCTTCGGTCGTTGGGGTTCCCACTTCGCGGGCGAGAACAGCAGCTCGCTCTCCAAGACTGAGATCGACTCGACTCGCTGCCAACAGTGTGGCTTCGTCGATAGCTGCAGCTTCAGCGGTAGCCCGAATTGCTGCGGCGGCTTCATCTGCTGCAGCCTGCTCTGCTGCGGCGGCGACCGCATCAGCTGCGTCCTCGACGGTGATGGATTCACTCAGGACTTCGGAGACCGGTTCAGCCTCTTCAACCACAGCCTCTTCAACTACAGCCTCTTCCTCAGCGGCAACTTCTTGCTCTGCGGGAGTAGCGCCTGTGCCGAGAGAGCGGTTCGCATCAATACCGACGATCGAAAGCGCAGAATTGATCGAGTCAGACTGTAGAAGCTGTGCGCGGGCATCAGCGTTGGCGAGCGCAATAGCTGCAAGGTCGAGCGGCTCGCTCGGTGCCTCGGTCGTCGACGGAACAGACACGGTGTCGTTTGTTTGGGTGAGGTCGGTTTCGAGCGGCGCAGTGGCAGCAGCAGAGGCAGTGGCAGCAGCAGAGTCGGACTCGGCCGACACGTCTGAGGCAAAGCCGGGCTCAGGAATTGCAGCTGCGCTGGCAGTAGCGCCAAAGATCGCTGCAGCACTGAGCGCTGCGAACACCACTCGGATCACTGGCCGACGTTTCGGCGTAACAGAATCGTAACTTTGTAACACGATCCGGAAGACTACGCACTTTCAGTGCCGGTTACACCACTGAAAGGGGTGCATTCGGTCACCAGATGACAGTAAATGCTGATTTATCAGCATTTCGAGAGTACCAAATTTAGTGGTTACGGAACCACTGTGAGAGCTATACGTTCACGGCCGAGCCGTAAAGGGCATCCCTGAGTCGGCACCTGTTGACCAATCTGCAACAAAGCGATATCGATCTCCACGGATCGTGGTAGTTCGCCACTCGATGATGCGATTGTCGTGTTGTCCAAGGCGCTCAAGAAAGAACGCAGCGTCGTTTCGACCCAAGCTGAGGCGCTCCCGATCGGCGAAGCTCGGCAGCACCGGGGTCAACCGCTCCCAACCCTTGTTCGGTCTCGAGCTTCCAATTCGTTCGAGTTCGTCGTAGAGCGCCGTACGAGTGAAGTCGGCGTCGAGCAACGGTTCGGCGAGATCGAGCGGCATCCAGGCACGATCGACTGCAAGTGGCGCATCGCCAGCGAGTCGAAGGCGTTCTAGGTAGAACAGTTCGTCATCTTCGCCAACACCCAACTCGTGCGCGGCGACCGCATCGGTGCGCGCGCCAATGTCGAGCACGACGCTGGTCTGGGCAACACCAGCCTTCTCGATCGAGGCGAACAGACTGTAGAGACCACCAAGAGGCTGCTCGAACTCACTTCGATTGACGACCGTGCCGCGACCGCGCTCCCGACGCAGAACGCCGGTCTTATTCAGGTGACGAATCGCCTCACGAACGGTGTGCCTACTGACTTCGTAGCGGCTGACCAGTTGGGCATCGGTGGGAAAGCCATCATCAAACTCCCCAGCGTCGAGGCGGTTGCGAAGTTCGCCTTCGAGTTGAGCCCACAGTGGGAGCGGGTTCGAACGATCTAGAGAAAAGCTCACGGCCGCCTACTGTACTTCAGCTGCAGACAAATGTGCACCTTTGTCTGGAAGCAAGGGATCATGCTCAGGTTGCGCATTCCGATGCACCTACCTCTTTTATGTACGGCCCTGTCTCGTCGAAGTCGACGTAAAAATCACGGGCAGCCTCGGGAGTTGGGAAGACGCCGAGATCAGCAAGGCCCTTCGCCACTTCAGCGGCCCCACCAGCCCGCTCGAGCCAGCCAGCGAACAATTCGCCGAACTCACGTTCCTCATGGAACTGTTGAAGAACTCTGACCGCGGCCTGTGGCGCAGCCTTCGCCGGAAGGCGAAGCGCCTTGGTCCCAAACTCTGCGTGCTCGTTGCCAACGTACCCGCCGAGCAACATTTGATAGCCGGGCGCGCTTTGGCCATGTGCGCGGCGCTCGACACCGAAAAAACCAATGTCGGCGGTGTGGTGATGTCCGCACGAGTTTGTGCAGCCGCTGATGTTGATGCGGACGCCATCGAGTTCCGCTAGCCCCTCGGTTTCAAGTTGTTCACCAATAGCTGAGGCCAAACCGCGAGACTGCGTGACCGCCAAGCCGCACGTATCGGCGCCGGGGCACGACAGCACATCACGGGCGAGCTCAGCGCCGGGTTGCGCCATGTCGAGTTGACCGAGCCGCTCGTAGAGTTCCGGTAACTGCTCGTCGGACAGTCCCCGGAGAATGAAGTTCTGTCGATTGGTCGTGCGAACCTCGATCTCGAAGTCGCGGGCGATCGAGGCGATGCCGTGGAACTGGTCGACCGTAATGTCGCCGAGACGGCACCACGCATATGCCGACACCGTTCCGTTGGCGGCACCGCGCACGACGTTGGCTGCCTCCCATCGGTCGAACGGCTTCTTAGACCCGAACGCCACGCGGGTCCCCTGGCCAATCGAGCTCACGGGACCCACTCCCCGCCCGGCCGGAGCATCGCCCGCTCGCACCACCGCCTCTGGCAGACCGCCTGGCCACGTCGCCGACGCTGGCAGCAACTTACGTGCGGCGAGAATGCGTCGCTGGGTCTCTTCCCAACCGAGTTCGCCAACAACCCACTTCATGCGCGCACGAAGTTTGTTGTCACGATTGCCGGTCTGTTCAAAGACACGGATGATCGCCTCGATGGTGGGCAGTAAGGCCTCCTTGGGCGTGAATTCCTCAATCGCGAGCGCAGCGTGTGGATTCGCGCCGAGGGCTCCAGCGACGAAGACACGAAATCCAGCTTCGATGGTCCCGTCATCGAGCGTGCGGGTCACCGCGATGGCTCCGGCGTCGTTGAAGAGCGCTTGGCCGCAGTCGGTGACACAACCCGAGAAGTTGATCTTGAACTTGCGCGGCAAACGCTGACCGATCGGGTTGCGAATGAAATAGTCGTTAACCGCTTCGGCCCACGCGCTGACATCGAGAACCTCGTAGGGGCAGGCACCCGCTAGGTGGCAGCCTTCCACGTTGCGAATCGTGTCGCCGCACGCCTCGCGAGTACTTAGACCTACCGATCCGAGGTGTTTCATCACCTCTGGGATCTTCTCGAGCTGCACAAAGTGCATTTGGATGTTCTGACGAGTCGTGATGTGTCCCCATTGGCGCGAGTAGTGCTTCGCGACGAAGCCGAGCATGTCCAATTGGTCTGCGGTGATGGCTCCGTAGGGCATGCGTACGCGAATCATCTGGTTTCGCCCACCCTGCCGCTGGCCGTAGATGCCGTTGGTCAGGCGGAAGACCCGAAAGACGTCTTCGTCGAGGTCATCTGCCAAGTACTGACTGAGCATCACTTCAAACTTCGCGATGTCAGCAGCGATATCAGGATCGGTGACTTCTGAAGGACACAGATCGATGAGTCCTTTCGAATTCGGCGGGTCGATTATTGCCATAGTCATTCTCCCAATGGATTAGGTAGTGCGGATGTTCTGTGAGTTGGTTCGTTGGAGAGCAGCAGGTTCTCTGATTGCTCTGGATCCAGACGGACCTGTGCGAGGTCGAGTGCCGCAGCTGGACCGACGACGATGACCGATGGGTTCTCGATCTCTTGTTCGCCGAGTTTGGCGAGCTCGAGCCGGGTTGTTGTTTGCTCTGGAGTACTGGCTCGCGTGATCACGGCGACCGGTGTCGAAGGTGGAGCCCCTGCGTTGAGGAGTCGCTCACCAATAATGGCTGCCTTCGTTGCTCCCATGACGATGACGAGGGTCGTACCTAGGCGGGCAACGGCGTCCCAGTCGAGGCGCTGGGGGTTGGCGGGGTTCTGGAATCCCGTGATGACGGTAAAGCCGCTCGACGTGCCGCGGTGAGTCACTGGAATACCAGCTGCCGCTGGCCCTGCGATCGCGGAGGTAATTCCCGGCACCACCTCGCAAGTCACGCCTGCTGCGTCGAGAGCGATAGCTTCCTCGCCGCCGCGCCCGAAGACGTAGGGATCTCCGCCCTTCAACCTCACGACACAGTCGTGACTCCGACCTTTCTCGACCAAGATTTCGTTGATCTCTTCTTGGGGAACACTTTGCCCATTTGGGTCTTTGCCAACGCCAATGCGTTCTGCCCAGGGTGTAATCATGTCGAAGATCTCTTCGCCGACGAGGCGGTCATAGATCACGACATCGGCGCGGCCGAGCAAATGAGCAGCGCGTAACGTGAGAAGGTCGCTATGACCGGGGCCAGCCCCGACAAGGTGAACAGTCATGTCGGTCCCACCTTCAACAACGTGTCAGTAGAACGTGTTTGCAACAGGCCAAGGTGACTTCTCAGGCGCTCTCTTGCAGCTGCGAGATCGCCTTTCGCGACAAGGTCGATCAAGTCGTCATCGAGTGCGTCCTGCCACCCGGGGAGCTCGCTCGTCCCGCGTGCCGCACGAGCTTCATCTCGCACAGTGGACAACAGGTCGAGAAGCTGCGCCCATGACGCATCGAACTCGCGCTCGAACCGACGCCGTAGGTGCATTGCCAGTGCAGGCGAACGGCCCTCGGTCGAGATCGCGATCTGGAGATCCCCACTCCGCACGACTGACGCAAGTGTGAACTCGCAATTCTCCGGATCGTCAGCTGAGTTCACCCAAACGCCAGCGGCGAGACCATCTTGATGAACCCGATGGTTGACCCCCGGGTCGTCGGTGCAGGTGATGACAAGCGAATAGCCTTTCACCTCTCCGTCCTCGTACCGCCGCTGCTCGATAGCCAAGGACCCAGTGACCGGAACATCGTTCAACGCACGCAATCGCTCATCGACTCGGGGGCCGATGGCGGTGACTTGTGCGCCCGACTCGAGGAGCTGTTCGACCTTTCTCACTGCGACGGTTCCCGCTCCCACGCACAACACGCGCTTCCCAGCAAGGCGCAGGTTTACCGGATACGGGCGTGCATGTTGGAAGACACTTTTGGACATGTACGAAAGCTAGGGACTGAAGCCTCGAGCAGTGTCGGTGCTTTGGTGAGAACTCCAGACATATTGCTCCGTACATACCAGTACGCCGAATATTCGGACAACCGATCATCGGATTGATTGACACAACACACATTCGGTCGAAGAATCCGCCCCAAGATCGCCGCTCATCAACGTGTTACCGCCGACGGTTCCTACCGTGAAATCACCGATTGGACTCAAGGTGCCCCCAGCCCTGGGTGCACTCCGAAAGGGGCGGGAAGCAGGAAACCCAAGATGTATATGCAAACGACCTTCCAGCTGTTAACCGATATCGAACGCGCTATTGATCGCTACCGCGCCGATGGAAAAGATTTGCTGGTCAGTTCGTCTTTCCAAACCCAGAGCATCCCGCTCCTTCACATTCTCAGCACCATCGATCCCGACATTCCTGTCGCTTTCCTCGATACGGGCTACCACTTCCCAGAGACACTTGCGTTCCGAGATCAGGTAGCCGAACTGCTCGATCTCAAGCTGATCAACGTGCAGGGCCACGAAGAGCGAGGTGGCAAAGGACTCTACGTCGTGAGCAACGACAGCTGCTGCGCGCTCAACAAAGTCGAACCAATCCATGCGGTCCTAAAGGACTTCGATGTGTGGATCAGCGGTGTTCGCTCCGACCAGACCGATGTTCGAAGTGGGTTCACCCCAACAATGCCAGGACCTTCCAACACTGAGCGCTATCACCCGATGCTCTCGTGGACCTTTGAAGACATCAACCGATATCGCCTCGAGCTCGATCTCCCAGCCCATCCTCTAGAGGCTCTCGGCTATCGGTCCATTGGATGCGCACCTTGCACGAAGGAGCCGATGATCAAAACGATCTCGTCCAACGACCACGACCGCTCCGGTCGCTGGGAAGGGTCGACCAAGACAGAGTGCGGATTGCACCTCGATAAGGCCTAACAGGACGCTGACCTGCAGCGGAGAAGGCTAAAGGTCGGCTGCCTTGTTGCCCCAGCGGTCGATGAACGTGATCTCCGCCGCTGGCTTTCGGGGCGTTACCGAGAAGGTCTCGCCGGTGTAGTAGCCGACCGGAAGCATGCACACCTGGGTCACCGTGTCGGGAATGCCGAGGATCTCACTCACCTCAGCCTCTGAGCCCAAGTGCAGCGTTGTCCAACACGAACCCACTCCCCGCGAGCGAAGTGCGAGCTGGAAGCTCCACACTCCGGGAAGCACCGAGCCGTACCAGCCGGACTGCTCGCCTGAGCTGGCGTTCTCAACCCGGTCGTAGCGAAGTGGAATCACCATCGTTGGGACATTGTGCATGTTCTCCGAGAGATACTCGGCCGAACTTGCGACACGGTCTCCTCTTGCGTCGGTCTCCATATTTCGGCCGAGCTCAAAGTAGGGTTCTGCGTTCTTTCGATAGATGTCGGCGATCTGCGACTTCAAATCGGCGTCCTCCACGATGAGCCACTTGTTGCGTTCGACATTCGACCCCATCGGCGCACGACTGGCGATGTCGATGCTCTCGAGCAGCACGTCGCGAGGGACCGTTCGAGACATATCCATTCGCTTCCGAACCTGCTTTGTGGTGAGCAGCAGACGGTCGGTTTGTTCGAGATCGAAGTCCATTCCGCACCCTAGCCCACGCCTCTCAACCCGACTCTTCGGAGTCGGCAACCTCGCTGTGACCGTGGCGTAACCCGCTGTTCACCCAGCGACAAGCCTGCGGTCACATGAAGTGTGCGCTGGTCACAATGTGACCGCTGTTGCGCCCCTCATGCACCACTATTGCGCGGTGACTACGTAGCGTTTTACTTACCGGATGTTTCACGAACAATCCCCCAAGCATCCAGAAGGAGAGATCATGTACAAGAACATCGTTGCCGGATACGACGGTTCCGACCGGTCCATGCGGGCAGTAGAAGAAGCAGCTGACCTCGCAACCGCAGTCGGCGCTAGCTTGCACCTCGTCTCAGCGGTTCCAAAGAAGGACACCATCCATGAGATCGGCGAGTCCTCCGACAAGCGCTTCATGAGCGACACCGAAATCGCGGCCGACATGTTGAAGAACGTGGCGTCGAACTACAGCCATCTCGACATCTCGGCGAAGGCAGCATGTGGCGCCCCAGCCCAGGTACTTCTTAGCGAGGCAGACGAAGTCAACGCTGACCTCATCATCGTCGGCAACCGCCACGTACAGGGCATCAGCCGCGTACTCGGCTCCGTCGCCGAAGACGTCGCCCAAAAGGCACCATGCGCAGTCTTGGTCGCCAAGACCGCCTAGCACTGGGCTTGTGCCACAAGCTGCTCGCCATAGCACGCTGACAAGGCGTTAATTGCACGACAGTTAGGCCTCGCGGACAACGTCTGCGGGGTCTTTGTCGTTTCTGCGCCCGAGATACACCGGATGGCGCAAGTGCCCATCTTCGGTCCACTCGCCGAACGACACTTCCACCACGTGAGTGGGTCGGGCCCAACGCAATGTCCGGCCACGGTCGCCAACCGGCGACGCGAACGGAGACTCTTCGACCGCATCAAGTTCGAGTTGCTCCTTCCACCATTGCCGCTCGCGATCGTTCAGCCCCGAACCAACCGAACCGGCAGAAACCAACTGTTGGCCGTCTGGGCCAGACTCCACGACGCCGAGCAGCAACGAACCAAGACCGCCAGCGTTGCCTTCACGACCTTCGGTCCAACCACCCACCACGAACTCCTGACGCCGTGATGGTTTGACCTTCACCCAGTGCCGATGGCTCTTGCCTGGCTGATAGGTCGAGTCGAGTCGCTTCGCAACGATCCCTTCGAGACCTTGTTCTCTCACGGTTGCGAGCAGCGCATGTGGATCGTCGAGCGTCTGATCGGTGAGGCGCCAATGACTGCCGGGCTCATCGATGATCTGCTCCAATAGCTTGCGCCGATCTTTGAGCGGCAGGCTGCTGGTGTCGTGCCCATTGAGGTGCAACAGATCAAAGATTGCGAACGTCACCGGAGTCACTTTGGCGAGTGATTCGGCAACCTTGGGATCGCTAACGTGCATGCGGTGTTGGAGTGCGGCAAAGCTCGGCGTTCCCTCCTGACCAAGCGCGACAACTTCGCCGTCGAGAATGATCGACTCGAAGCCATCGAGTAGGGATGTCAGGCCAGCGAGCTCGGGATAGGCAATCGTGGCGTCGTTGCCCGCCGCGCTTTTAAGGCGGACACCATCATCATCGAGGAGAGCAACGATGCGCATGCCGTCCCACTTGATCTCGTACGCCCACGAGTCTCCACCAGTACGGGAAATCGGTAGCTCGCCGGTCACCGCTTTCATAGGGAGGATCGTTCGACCTCGCAGCGTTCCCATTACCTACCCGGTTCTACCGGCGGGAAATAACCGCATCGAGCAAGTTCTCAAGACTCTGACCCCAATTGCTCACAAACTGTGTCTCAACAATCGACTTCGCTGGCCGCAAATACACGGGTAGGTCGAACGCTCCCGTCCAGCGGACCTCTGTGCGCACTTCACCGTGGCGCGATGTGTCTGCCAGTTCCAACGTCTCCAGAGCGCGCGTCGCCATGGGAAGGTTTGTCTTCGACAGTTGGATCGCCCAGAAATTTGGCGCTTCTATGGCCACCGTTACCTCGCGGATCTTGAATGGTGCGACGCTGACCGTGCGTGACTGTCCAGCTGCAGTCCACGGGTCGTGCGATGACTCCATGGCCTTGCAGCCGTGGAACCATTCGGGCCACGAGCTGTTGTCGGCAATCACGGCCCATACCTCATCTATTTGCGCTGGCAAGTCGACCTCGCACGAGATGACGAGCTCGGCCTGATCGACAAATTCGAGACTCGCTCGCTGCAAGATGGGCATATCCAGAGCATACGCAGTGCTACTGGCAAGCGCCCGACGATAGGTTCGTGTCATGAGCGAGCCTCGCATCCGCACCGAACTCGACGACAGAGGAGTTTTCACGATCACGCTCGTCGATGAGGCAAAGCGAAACGTGTTGAGCCAGGCGCTGACCGCCGAACTCGTTGATGCAATGGACCGAGCCGACACCGAAGATGACGTTCGAATCGTCCTGTTGACAAACTCCGGGCGCATCTTCTGCGCCGGAGCCGACCTCGACGAGCGACGGGCCAACAATGGCCAGTCTGGACCGATCGACTCACTCGCACTTTTCCGACGGATTCAGCTGTCCCCAAAACCGTGGGTCGGGCGGATCGCCGGTCACGCCGTGGCCGGCGGAACCGGCCTTGCTGCCGCACTCGATATCTCGGTGTCGCTGACGAGCATCAAACTCGGCTTCACCGAAGTCCGGCTCGGCATTGCTCCGGCGATCATGTCGGCCATCTGCCTACCAAAGATGCGCACCGGCGACGCGAAGTCGGCGTTCCTTCGCGGTGCGTTGTTCGATGGCGCAGAAGCACAGCGGCTGGGCCTCATCACTACTGCGGTGGACTCGTTGGAGGCTCTCGATGCTGAGGTCGACGCAGTCATTTCTGACCTTCTGCTCGGCGGCCCCAAAGCCTTCGCCGCCACCAAGCAATTGTTCGAGACGGTTCCGTTTATGGGCCCCGATGAAGCCATCGAGTATGCGAGCGTTCGATCGGCCGAACTGTTCGGCTCCGATGAAGCAGCCGAAGGCATGGCGGCCTATCTGGAGAAACGCCCGCCCTACTGGGTCAAGTAGGTAATCACGGCCTCTTGTCGTCCCGCCGCGTCCTTGTTGCGTAGCGATCGTTCGCTCGCCACCTCGAGAAATGCCGCAAGCTCGCTCGCTACCTCGGGTCGGGCTTTCACCTGAGCAAACGGGGCGAACTGGGTCTTTACCGTGAAGATGATCGCGCCCGTTCGCTCGAGCCGTCGAAGGGTTTGTCGCTCTGAGCGGACCCACAACCCGGCAACATCGGCAGAGTTCATGACCGGAAGGTGGTCGATATGGCTTGGCAGAAAGTGCGTTGGTGCATCATGGATAAACCAGTTGCGACGACCCACCACCCGACCAACGGTGAGCCGATCGAAGAAGTGATCGACTTTGGCTGCGAGTAGTTCGTCGTAGCCGTTCGTCGGCCCGTGCACGTCGGCGATCGACAAGCCGATCTTGTCGGGCAGCGCCCACTGATCGGGGAACAGCAGCACTCCCCCAGCGAGGTACCAATGCTCTTCGTTGCGAACCATGAAGAGCACATCTTCTTGGATCGACACTGCGAGGTTGGCGAGCTCGCTGCGAACCGGCGAGTCCGTCGGACCGGGAGCCAACGGTCCACGAAACGCCTCGACATGTTCTATGAGCTCAGCGAGTTGATCGTCGTGACCGTCTACAAGCTGTGCGAATTCCGGGTGCTGAAGTAGCAAGTCCTTACGTAGCTTCAGTTCTTCTGTCGTCTTGTGGTCGACGGTCAACCAGTCGGCCTCATCGATCCCCCGGGTCCCCATCCGAAGAAACGGATCCCCGACCGGCAGCGGCAGATCGTCGAGCCAGTCGTAGTTGGGGTTGGTTCGGAAAGGCGCTGCCATGAGTGAGACCCTAGAAGGCGCGCTCACGTATTCGCCCAACCCTCCACCGACCTAGATCACCGCTTCAAAGACCGCCCGACGGTCGAAGGTCTGCCACGCCTGCACCACACGTCGAAGCCCTTCGGTGAGCTCATCGATTGGGGCGGTGAACGGGATCCGGATGTTGGGACAGTCGGCATCGATGGCACAGAACTCGTTGCCCGATGCGAGGAGTACGCCATGGCGGCTTGCGTGTCGGACAAATGCAGTCGCCGACGAATTATCCGGCATTTGCGCCCACACCGACAGCCCACCTCTCACCGGAGCGAAGCTCCATTCGGAGAGTTCTGTCTCGAGGGTCTCTCGCACCAGCTCGGCGGCGGGTCGTAGCTGTTCGACGCGAGTCGAGGCCAGCTCCTCGTAACGACCAATGAGTTCCAGACCGAGCAGCTGGCTCAAGCCAGGCGTCGCCATATCCGCCACGGCTTTCGGAGTACGTAGACCGTTGATGATCTGCGCATCAGCCCGGATCCAACCGAGACGGAGACCACTCCACGCAACCTTTCCGACCGATCCCACCGTGATCCCGTACCCGCCGGTATCAAACTCATCGATCGCCGGGAGATGTCGCTTGTCGAAGCCGAGGTCTGCCGAAACGCGGTCGTCGAGCACCGGCACCCGATGCTTCTTCGCAAGGCTGGCAATCGCTTCGACTCGCGCCGGCGGCAATCGACCACCGGTCGGATTCTGATGCTGTGGGTTGACCGCGAGGAGACTTGGCCGATATCGGTCCATCTTTGCTTCGAGATCATCGATGATGATGCCTTGATCATCGAGCTTGACAGGTTCGTAGCGAGCACCGACTTGGCGGACCGCATCGATAAGCCCAGGCCAAGTGTCATCTTCTCCGAGAACCACATCGCCCGGTCGTGTCATCGTCGTGATGACGAGCTGGAGCGCCTGTTGAGCTCCAGTGGTTACCAAGATCTGGTGTGGTGTGCTGGGCATGCCCTGACGCGTGTGAAGAGCAGCTATTTGTTCGCGCAGCCGCCACCAACCCAAGGGCTCGGCTCGGTCAAGGTCTTCTGCGTGCGGTGAGAGGTCGATGGAAGTAACCAGATCGCGCACCTCGGGCAACATTGCCGGAATGGCCTTCAAAAGGTCGATCGCCCCGCCGTCAGTCATCCACAGTCGCTCGCCAACAAAGTCAGCCGGAGCCTGATTCGCTGCCAACGGCTTTCCCGAAATCGTCGTTCCCTTGCCCTGCACGCGCTCGACGACCCCCAACTGTGCCAGATGATCGAATGCTCGCACGATCGTGCCCCGAGACACGACAAGTGCCGCAGCGAGTGCTCGCTCGGGCGGCAGCTGATCTTCAGGGCGCAACACACCGTCAGCGACTAACCGCTCAATCGCTGTAGCGATCTGTCCATAAACCGGACCACTCCCATTGGACCATTGGCCCAGCAATTGGACCATTCGATTGGATCCCACTTTGTTCACATTGGCCCTCGAATCATCTGCTCGTGTTCCGCAGAATACGACTATGACCATCACAACAACCGTACCAATCCGACCAAATTGGACCCTTCCAGCGGGTCCTGCGCCCAAGATCACCGTGTCGGAGGTGAACGCCGCCCTCGCCAGATACGAGGTTGACGACATCACAGACGAGCTCACGCCGTACCTCGCCGCAGCCGTTGCGGAACTCGCACTCAACGCCGACGTGCCATGGCGCTTTGGGCCCGACGATGCGCTGGTTGCGCTACTCCGGATGATCGCGAAGGTTGCGCTCCACACTCCTCGAGCGACCGGCATCCACCTCAGCGCTCTCGCACAACAGCTCGTGCTGTAGTGAGTGTCGGTGGAGCTACGGCGTGGCGTCGAGTGCGTTGGCGATATCGGCCCAGAGGTCGTCGAGCTGTTCACAGCCGACCGACAAGCGAATCAGGGTTGGTGGCATGTGCTCTTGACCTTCGATCAACGCTCGTCGTTCCCAAGTCGACTCGATTCCACCCAGGCTGGTTGCGTTCTTCACGATCGCAGACGCCTCGACCACCGCACTCGCCTTCTCGCCATCACCCGCCACCTCAAAGCTCAACATGGCCCCAAAGCCATTCATGAATGAGGCCGCGACTTCGTAGGTGTCATGGCTAGGAAGTCCGGGGAAACGAACCTTCGAGACCTGAGGGTGCGCTTCAAGACGCTCGGCGATCACCTGCGCGTTGACCATCGATCGCTCCATCCGTAGACCGAGGGTGCGCAAACCTCGAATGGCGAGAAAGGCTTCCATGGCCCCGATGGTGGCTCCATGCAGGAGCCGAGCGTTGTGGAGCCGTTCGTACAATTCGTCATTAGCGGTCGTGAGCACGCCAGCGAGCAAGTCGGAGTGGCCGCCGATGAACTTGGTCGCCGAGTGCATCGAGATGTCCGCACCGAGCGCAAGGGGTTGTTGAACGAGCGGTGTCGCAAAGGTTCCGTCGACCGCGATGATGCAGCCGTCTTTGCGATCAGCCCCGCAGATCGCGGGTAGGTCTGCAACGGTGAGCAGTGGGTTGGCTGGCGATTCGATCAAGAGTAGATCCGCCCGCCCGGCGGCCTCAATCCACGCGTCGGTATCGGCGAGGTCGAGACGCTCGACGGTCCATCGGCCTTGCTCCTCACCCTCCACAGCTAGTCCGTTTGTGGCGTGATAGGGATCGTGAGGAATGACGACTGTCGACCCAGCCGGCATCAGTGCAAGCACGGTAGCTACTGCCGCCATGCCCGAACCAAACGCGAGGCTGCGGCCGCCCTCAAGGCCACCGATGAGCGCCTCGAAGGCCTCTTCGGTCTCGGTGCCGTCGACGCGGTTGTAGTAGCGGTCTCCGGGGAGTTGAAAGTTCGATGCGAACGTGGGCTGGGTGTTCATTGGCTGGCCAGGCCCGGTCGGGCGGCCCTTGGAGATAAGCCAAGTGTCGGGATGCATGTCCATATGTAGACACCGTATCCGTATGCTGATCCGATGCTGATACCCCCAATCGACCTCATGGGCGGCGAAGCCGTGCAATTGATCGGCGGCAAGGACCACGCCCTTTCCGCCGGCGATCCGCGTCCGCTCGCCGAGAAGTTCGGTCGCGTCGGCGAAATCGCCATCGTCGACCTCGACGCTGCGCTCGGCACCGGCGACAACACCGAGCTCATCAAAGAGCTCCTCCCTCTAGCGTCGTGCCGGGTGGGCGGCGGCATTCGCAGCATCGAGGCCGCGATCACCTGGCTCGACGCCGGTGCCACCAAGGTCGTCCTCGGAACAGCGGCCACGCCGGAGGTTCTGTCAGCTCTTCCACCGGAGCGCACCGTCGTTGCGCTCGATAGTTTCGAGGGCGAAGTCGTCACCCACGGTTGGACCAAAGGAACCGGCCAACGGGTCGAAGACAAACTCGAAGAGCTGCGAGGGCTCACCTCGGGCTTCCTCCTCACCTTTGTTGAACGCGAAGGCCGAATGACCGGCACCGATCCGGAGATTCTCCGTCGGTACCTAGACGCTGCGGGAGATTGCCGAGTCACCTTCGCTGGAGGGATCACCGGTGCCGAAGAGATCGGCTCGATTCACGCGCTCGGCGCCGACGCCCAAGTAGGCATGGCACTATACAAAGGCGAGGTGACGCTCGGGGAATCAGTGGCAGCATCGCTGCGCAGCGACCGGCCCGATGGCCTGTGGCCGACCGTTGTGAGCAACGAGCGCGGTCAAACGCTCGGCTTGGCCTACTCCAATCTCGAGAGCCTCAGCGCGTCGATCGAGACCGGCGACGCGCATTACTGGAGCCGTAGTCGTGGCGAGCTGTGGCAGAAAGGCCTCACCTCAGGAGCCACGCAAACGTTCCACCGCCTCGATCTCGATTGCGATAGCGACGCCCTCAAGTTCACCGTCACTCAGGCCGGGCGAGGCTTTTGCCACCTCGACCAGACGGCGTGCTTTGGAGACTTTGACGGCTTCACCGAACTTGAAAGACGCCTCTTCGATCGGGTCGTCAACGCCCCCGACGGCAGTTTCACCAAGCGACTGTTCGAGGATCGTGAGCTTCTTGCTTCGAAGATCACCGAAGAAGCCGAAGAGTTGAACGAGGCAACGAACCGCGCCGAGATCGTCCATGAAGCAGCCGACGTGTTGTTCTTCGTCATGACCCGACTCGCCGCCGAGGGCATCCCGCTCGACGAGATCGAACGAGAGCTCGATCGCCGAGCACTGAAGGTCACGCGCCGCGACTGAAGCGCAACCTTTCTCACGACATTGCCTTTCTCACGACATTGCGATTCCCCGCGATGGATTTTCTCTCGCTCATTCGATGAGCGTGTTGAAGGGCATACCCAGGGGCGAGTTCCTGTACCTGCTTTTCATCAACACGACATCCAAGAAAGCGGGATTACATGAGACGGCCCATTTGTCGCGATCGAAGGTTCGCCCATACGGATCTACGCCGTCGAACTTCCGAGACAACCATTCTCGTCGTTATCGAAGCTGGTGAGGAAGGCTTCGATCAGTTCGTCGATGAGGGGCAGAGCCTTCTCGACGGGATCACGTTCGGCTAGCTAGACATCAGCTGATCATCGCCTCGGCTCGCGCCGCCCGGAAAGGATGTCTCTCCATGCCGGGCGGCGTTGGCCGTTCCGCACTACCCCTACAAGGCCATAGGGTGCGTGGGTGAACTCGCGAACGCTTGGGCTGGGGCTCATCATGTTGTCGACGATGGCGATGTCGACCCTTGCGTTCTTTGCGCTGGCCGTCGCCGCCTCGGAACTTCAGGCCGAGTTTGGCATCTCCAAGTTTCAGCTCGGCCTCATCGGCGCGGTCAACACCGGGATCGGAGCGGTTCTTGCCCCAGCAGCCGGGAGGATCAGCGACCGGATCGGCGGACGAAACTCAGTCGCTGGAGTGCTGATCTTCTCGGGCTTCTCGGCATTCCTGCTAGCTATCGCCCCCAACTATCCGCTCCTACTTGCGGCGAGCGCCGTCGGCGGCATTGCGCAAGGTTGGGGCAACCCTGCCACCAATAAGGCGATCGGCGTAGCGGTCGAAGAGGCCAAGCGCGGTGTCGTTACCGGTATCAAACAGTCCGGGGTGCAAGCAGCGGTCGTCGTCGCTGGCGTGGCCGTTCCGCTGATGTCGGCGAGTTTCGGTTGGCGTTCGGCCATGTGGCTCACCGCTGGCTTGTCGTTCGCCCTTCTGCTGACCATTCAACTCGTCCCACCGAAAGCGGACCCAGGACCTCAGGACGCGTCACAAGCTGGCGCTACTTCTCCGCTACCGATGTGGGTTACCCAAGTGGCGATCTTCGGTTTCTTGCTCGGTACCGTGGGCGGCGGGTTCGGGCGCTTTCTCCCGCTCTTTGCCGAAGAAGCCGTGGGGTTCTCGGTCGAACGAGCCGGCCAAGTCTTTGCCCTCCAAGGTCTCGTCGCCGTGCCGGCTCGATTGACCGCAGGGATTGCGCTCGACCGCGGCGCATCCCCGCAAAAAATGATGATGATCATGGCCGCTCTCGGCGCTGGTGCACTACTCATCGTCACCGCAGCGAGCAGCGGCCGACCGAGTCTGTTGTGGATCGGCACGACCCTCGCCGGGCTCACGATCGGCACGTGGAACACCGCAGCCAATGTGTCGATGATCGCGCTCAAAGAAAACGCTGGTCGGGCGACTGGCCGCTTGATGTTGGGCTTTCTGTTCGGCCTCACCGTCGGAGGCCCCGCTGTTGGCTGGTCGATCGACCAGTTCGGCTACACCCCGGCGTGGCTGGCCAGCGGCGTTCTTTGCCTCGTCGCCTCAGCGGTTATCGGGCAGCGATCATCGACACCCGCTCGACCGGAGGTCGACGCGACAGGGTCGGTAGCCTGAGAACGTGAGCGAACGAATCCAACGCGGAAAGAGCCACAAGGTTTTTGTACAGCGCCACGGACCGACCGGCGACCGACGCCGTCCCGACGAAGTCATCGTCGAAGAGCCGCTGAGTATTCAACTCGACGGCACGCTCGTGGCGACCACGATGCGCACGCCCGGCAACGACTTCGAACTCGGAGTCGGGTTCCTTCACGCCGAAGGAATGCTCGGCGGAGAAGAAGTGACGTCGGTTCGCTATTGCGCCGATGGATCCGCTCTCGAGAGCGAGTTCAACGTTGTCACCGTCGAAACCGCTGGCAAAGCCCCCGTCCCTACGCCGAGGCTCGGGTCGACCTCATCTTCATGCGGGCTGTGCGGAGCCGATGCGATCGACACCCTCACCGACCGACTCGAGCCTCTGCAGGGCGAGCCCTACGATCCGCTGCTCCTTATCGAGGTGGCCGACAAGGTTCGCGGAGAGCAGGAACTCTTCGCAAAGACCGGCGCCGTCCATGCAGCTGCAACCTTCGACCGCTTCGGCACGATTCACCTCGTGCGCGAAGACATTGGCCGCCACAACGCAGTCGACAAGATCGTCGGCCGAATGATCCTCGACGGCCAAGACCCCACACACACCGCGGTAACCGATCTCGGTCTCTACGTGAGCGGTCGCGCGAGCTTCGAAATGGTGCAGAAAGCTTGGGCCGGAGGCTTCGCCACGATCGTGTCAGTGAGCGCTCCATCGGCTCTTGCAATCGACACGGCACACGCCGGCAGCATTCAACTCGCTGGGTTTATTCGCGACGGCGAAATCAACGTCTACTAGCTGACTAGCGGTTCGTTGTCACCTGGCCGGATCTGGCCTCGGACAGCCCGCAATGCGTATTGCTCGCCCTCGACCATGAAGGCGCTGCTCGTCACTTGACCTTCACGAGTCGCAGTGAGGTCGAGGCGATGTACTTGGAACTCACGACGTTGATCGCGCTTTTCGGTAATTGCGATGACGCCATGGTTTGTGGCGTAGATCCCAATGCGAGAGGTGAGCGAGCCTGCGCGGAGCGGACCTGAGCCCAACAACTGACCGCTAGCGATATGGGTGGCGTCAGCGAACTCCTCAGTCCGGCGAATCCGACGATCATCCAAGAAGCGCCCGATACCGAGGAGCGCCCAGACGAAGAACCCGAGGGCGGCCGCTATTACGGCGACGGACTGGGGGTTGCTGCCTTCGGTGAGTTCTCGCCAGAAGGTCGGCGTGATCAAGAGCGCGAAGGCAACGAGGTATCGCCGAGGGGCTTCTGTGAGCCAACGTGTACGGTCGATCTCCCGACGAGTGATGGTTCCGGTCACGTGCCGTTCGCCGAGTCGGCCAAAGGTAGAAACCGGGATCGTGTATGACGGCGCAGTCTTGGCGCGTTCGAACCCCGTTGCTCTGGAAGTGAGTGGGGTGAACGATTCCATACCTAGTAAAGGCCCTGTCGGCGCCCGATCTTCCCAGTTGAGCAAACCGTAAGATTGAGCGCCTTTAGCTGGATGGACCACGACCGGTAGCGTTGATGTCCATGTCTGCAACGACCGACCGCTCCCCCGTCGACGAGTCGTTTGCGCCCGCGGTCAGAAAGATGCTGCCGTGGGTCATCCTCCTACGCCTCACCATCAACACGGCGTTACGTATGGGTTACTCGTTCCTTCCAGCGTTCGCCCGGGGCGCGC
Organism: uncultured Acidimicrobiales bacterium; assembly: GCA_964494395.1. Lineage (GTDB taxonomy): Bacteria > Actinomycetota > Acidimicrobiia > Acidimicrobiales > SHLQ01 > SHLQ01. Next base: position 36,855 of record CAZBTI010000001.1, read on the forward strand.
AGATCTCGAACGCGTCGATGGGCGCAGTACTCGCCGCGCGAGATCTCTCCGGTCTGGCGGCGCCGCTCGCTGGCCGGGTGGTCGATGAGCGTGGCACGGGACGAATCCTCGCCGCAGCTGGAGTCGGCAGCGCGATCGGGATGGCTATCTCCGCAACCGCCCCGCTCGGCCTCATCATTGGCTTTCTGATCGTCGGATTCGGCTCGGTCGTGGTCAACATCGCCACCGGAGCCTGGATTGGCCACGCCGTTGCCTACGAACGTCGCGGCAAAGCCACCGGACTCGTTGAACTCTCCTGGGGCGGAGCGGCACTGCTCGGCATTCCGTTAATCGGCGTACTGATCGACTCCTTCGGCTGGAGGGCTGCACCCGCTGCCCTCGCCGTGGTGGCCCTGCCGGCGAGCCTCATCGCCATGGCCAACAGCGCTTCATTGTCGGCTACCGATCCAGCACAATCGGCGAAGCCCACGATGAACCGGACGGCCGTTGCAAGCCTTGCATCGTTCTCCTTACTCATCGCATCTGCGCAGTTCGTGTTCATTGGCCACGGCCTCTGGCTTGAAGACACGTATGGATTGTCGGCGACCGGCATTGGTTTGGTCGTCTTCGCCGCAGCGGTCATGGAGGTCACCGCTACCTTGGCGACATCGCGTTTCACCGACGGGTTGGGCAAACAACGAGCGATCGCTCTCGGAACCGGATTGATGGTGGCCGCAATGATTCTGCTCGCGATCGCTCCAGCAGCGCCGCTGTTGATCGCGGTCATCCTCCTCGCCGCAACATTTCTCGGCTTCGAGTTCGCCATCGTCTCGGCAATCTCGCTGATGTCCGAACTCGACCCGAATGCTCGGGCCGCGATGGTCGCCCGATCGACCGCTCTGTCGATCATCGGTCGCGCGGCCATATCGCTCATCGCTGTCGGTATCTACGAACGATTCGGCTTTGGAACACTGATGGCACTCGCCGCGATCGTGGGCCTGATGACGCTCCTCCTCACCATCTTCGTCGCCGAAGAACCAACCGGATAAATAGGGACACTCCCTGATTGTCCGGTCGTAGGATGGAGCCATGACAGAACCAGTTGCACCGTCCGAAGGTCGTGGTGTCGTCCACCTCTTCTGCAAGCCAGCCGCCTACTTCGACTCCGAGGCTGTAATCGCAGCGATCGAAAAGGCTCAAGCCGACGACGTCCAGGTGGTGACGATCTCGATGCTCGGCCACAAAGCCGATGTGGCGATCATGGCCATGCACCCCGACTGGTGGGCGCTGCGCCGGTTGCAATCAGCGATTAGCAAGGCCGGCCTCGACGTGGTCGACTCGTTCGTCTCGCTCACCGAGATCAGCGAGTACGCCGCTGGTGTTCCCGAAGAGATGCGCAACATGCGTCTGTACCCCGATCTCTCCGACGTCATTGAAGACAAGCCGGCGTGGTGCTTCTACCCAATGAGCAAGAAGCGCGAAGGCCACGCCAACTGGTTTACCCTTCCGTTCGACGATCGCAAGGAGCTCATGTACGAACATGGCTCGTCAGGACGCCAGTTCAAGGGTCGCATCCTCCAGGTCATCACCGGGGCGACCGGTGTCGACGATTGGGAATGGGGCGTGACCTTGTTCGGTCAGCACCCCGATGACTTGAAAGAGACCGTCTACACGATGCGTTTCGATGAGGCATCGTCGGTTTACGCAGAGTTCGGAACGTTCTACACCGGTATCGCCGCAGCACCGGCCGAGGTGTTCGCAGCGCTTTAGCGTGTATCGGCACAACATGGCGCCGACATCGAAGAACAGCGCATGGCGATCTTGTCGGAGCGTCAAGACAGCTAAGGTCAAGCCATGGTCACCGAAGAAGAGATCGCAGACGCTCAGAAGAAACTCGAGAAGGAATACAAACAGGCAATGGAGTCGCTCGGCGACTTCTATGTCGCTGTCGAAGCCCTTCGCAATGCCGGCATACACGACGACATTGAAGGCCTCCTCGACACCGTCGAGGACGAGGCGAAGAACGCACGCAACGGCGGCGTGATCGGCTCGGGCGCCAAGGGCCACGCCCGAGCGCTGAAGAAGTACCGCGAGCTCACCGAACCGCAGTCGTAGAAATTTCTCGTTAACGAAGGCAGATACCGTTGACGTAGAACACTGCAATTTCTACCGTCTCGGAAGGGGGCCTTGAGATGCTCGGATCGGGAGACGTAGACGAACGAACGGGCAAAGAACCCCTGCTCGTGAACGAAACCGTTCCGATCGAGTTTCTGCCATCGGACACGTCAAAGCCCAAGAGCAAGCGGTTCACGGTTGTGTTGGCTGTCGTAGTTGGCTTCGCTATGGCCGGAGCGATCGGCCTCGGGCTCGCTCAGGAAGATCGGGTGTGGCCCAGCGACATCGTGCCCTTGGTCGAGTTCGTCGAAGAACAACGGGGGCTCGATTTCGTTCGCCCCGTAGCCATCACCGAAACCGAACCAGACCCCCGACCGCGATTTTCCGATAGGGACGAGCCCCGGCCGATCAGCTTCCAATGCCAGTTCGGTTTTCGAATGTGCCCGGAAACCGAAGCGTTCCGTCTGCTCGGAGTCAACGAGTTCGATCCGGCGGCCTACCTCGACCTCGACGACTTGGTAGAGCGTCAGTTCAACTCCGACGACCTCCCTCAACTTCCGAGCGCCTTCTATCAAAGGGGGACGTTTCCGAAGATCGTGCTCGAGAACACTGGCTCGCTTCCCGATGGTCTTCGCGATGCCATCATCGTCCATGAGCTTGTCCATGCGCTTCAAGATCAGCACGCGCTACTCGATGACGTCGACCGTTCGACCCACGCCGGCCGGATCGGCCTGGCCGTAATTGAAGGGGACGCAACCAGAATCGAATCCGCCTACATCGAACAACTCGATCCAACTTCTCGAGCCGCCGCCGAGAACGCCACTCGCGAGATCGCCCGAGCTGGAGCGGAGGCCGAAGCTGCAGACCCCGTGCGCTACTACTCCGACAGCACCTATTCGCTCGGACAAGCGTTCTCGAGCCTGCTCCACGCCAGCGAGGGCCAAGCTGGCTTGGACGACACGCTTCGAGAGCAAACTCTCGACTCGGACGATGTATTCGTCGACATCCTCGGGGAGACCATCCAAGCCACGGTCGATGCCTCTCAGCTCATTAACCTCCCCGAATCGGTGGAAGAACCCGACGGCAGAGTCGGAGCGATCGGCTGGTTCGTCACCCTCGCCCCACTGGTAGGTGCCGAGCAGGCCTTCGACGCCATCATTGGATACGACGACGATGCCTGGGTGATCTTCGACAACCCGAACGTCCGACGTACCTCGCCATTGCGCACGTGCATTCGCTCTGACATCTTCTTCGACACACCCGCCGAGGCTGCCCAATTCGCCGACATCGTCGCTTCCCTACAAGCCGAACTCACACTCGACGAGCAACGCCGGTCGGTCACCCTCGACGTCTGCGACGAACTTCGTGACGCCGACCTTCAAACCGCAGCCGTCATGATCCCGATCATCGCCGCCAACCACCTGGCCGCCGACCATCTCGAGAACGGCGAGACCAGAGACGTCGCACGATGCGCAGCGATCGCTCAAGCAAAGACCATCCCGATCGACCTGACCTTCGACGAGTTCGGTGGATATGACACCTTCATCGACCTATCTGGCTCATTTCTCGAAGACTGCCAATGACTCGAAGGCTGCCAATGAAGAATCGAGCCACTAAGTTCGAGCGATGACCACTGACGACCGAACCCTCGACACACTTACCGGCGAGGTCGTCGATCTGCTCCAGACGCTCATCCAAAACGAATGCGTCAATGACGGCACTCCCGAGTCCGGACACGAGACCCGCAACGCCGACGTGCTTCGCACCGTGATCGAGGGCCCGAGCGTCGAGGTTGAGACGCTACCGGTTCTCCCGGGTCGCGATTCGATCGTCGCGCGACTGCCCGGCACCGACCCCGATGCGCCAGCGCTAATGCTCATGGGACACACCGATGTCGTCCCCGTCTCCCCGGACGGCTGGAAGGTCGACCCATTTGGGGGCGAGCGGATCGGAAACGAGATCTGGGGCCGCGGCGCGGTCGACATGTTGAATGTGACCTCATCGATGGCGGTCACCTTCCGCCATATCGCTTCGGGCAACCGACGCTACCCCGGCGACATCATCTATTTCGGAGTCGCCGACGAGGAAGCGGGCGGAGGTTACGGTGCCAAGCAACTCGTACGAGATCGCTGGGACGTGCTCGAGTGCGATTACGTGCTCACCGAATACGGCGGCTCGCCCGTAGTCACGAACGATGGCATCTCCGTACTCCTAACGACCGCTGAAAAGGGTGTCTGCGCCCAGCGCATAGTCGTGTCGGGCGAACCCGGCCACGGGTCTATGCCCTATCGCACCGACAACGCAATCTCGAAGGCCGCCGAGATCGTCCGCCGCATCGAGGACTACGATCCGGGACCGCGCATCGACAAGCTCTTCGAAAGTCGGATCAAGGGGCAGGGCTTCGACGCCGAACTCGAAGCCAAGTTGCTCGACCCCGGGCGCGTCGTCGAAGCTCTCGCCGAGATGGAGCCGGGACTCGCTCGCAACCTGCACTCGTGCTGCCACACGAGCTTTTCGCCCAACTTGATCTCTGGTGGAACCAAGCACAACACCATCCCCGACCGAGTCGAACTCACCGTGGATATTCGAATCCTCCCCGGCGAGACAGTGCACGATGCTCAGCAGCATTTACGCGACGCAATTGGGCCCGAGCTCATGGGGTCGACCGAGATCGAGGCAATCCACGACCAGACAGCAACCGAGTCGAGCACCGATAGTCCCCTGTGGTCGGCGCTGACCGACGCCATCCAGATGACCTACCCAGGTGCTCGGGTCCTGCCATCGATGGTTACCGGCGGCACCGACGCCCGCTTCTTCCGTGAACGCGGAGTGCCGTCGTACGGAGCGGGTTTGCTCAGCGCTGATATCAGTTTGGGCGAGTTCATGAATCGCTTTCACGGCCACAATGAACGAATCGATATCGAGTCTCTTCGCCTGACCACGAAACTTTGGCTCGATGTCCTTGATCGCCTCTGGAGCTAAGTCCAAGAGATGATGGGTCAAAAGTCCTAAAGGTCTGAGGCGAATGACCGATAACTCCATTACTGGGTAGTTACAACCGCCGGAGATCTAGACGGGAGGACCAAATGTCACGAATCGTGCGCATTCCTCAAACCGCGTCACTCAAACCGTCTGGCTCCGGGGTTGAAACCAGTTCTGGCGCTGCCCTACAGGTGTTCGTCTGCGACGACGATCTCAACCAACAACTCTCGCTCGTACTCGCCGCCGAGGAAGCCAGCATTGCGATCGAATTCACGTTCATCGACTCGTGCGACGAACTCATGATCCTGTTGAGCCATCGGATCGAGTTTGGCGGTATCCCCGACCTGATCCTGCTCGATGTCGATCGGGACGGACGCCAAGCGCTCGGTCAACTCCAAACGCATCGAACGCTGTGGCAGATCCCCATCCTCATGCTCACCAACGATGAAAGCGGATCGGACACGGCTCCACACGCGCTCAATAATGGTTGGTGCCAGACCCGGCCGGACTCGTTCGATTGCCTCGTGGAACTCGTGAATACCTTCGACACACGGGCCGCCCAACACGGCGTCACGATTGCCCTTCACGACATCGACTTGGCCGACAGCGAACTCTCGATCGACCTCTCCACCGATCTCTCCATCGGCATCGCCGACCTCGATCAGTAACCGCGTCAGCCCACTCGCCTGTTGGTATTGCCCACAGGCTTCGTTACGGCACGGTTGCCCATATGGCGCGTCTGACCAGACGCGACTAGAACGGGATATTGATCACACTTGGAAGGGTAAATGATGACAGCAACGAGGAAGGCGCTTCTCGCGCTTTTAACGATCCTCGCTCTCGTGGCCGCAGCATGCGGTAGCACGGCCGACACGGCCACCGAGGCGACCGATGGAGCCGACGCATCAACCGAAGGCGATTCTGAAGAAGCCAGTGAAGGTGACGGTAGCGAAACCCGCGCTGCGTTCGTGATGGTCGCCCCCGTTGGCGACGCGGGCTGGAATTTCCAACACGACCTCGGTCGCCAAGGCGCAGAAGCCGCAACCGGCGTCGAGACCGCATTCGTCGAGAACATTCCTGAAGGTGGTGCAGAGTTCGATGAGGCCGTCCAAAACTTCATCGATGACGGCTACAACGTCATCTTCGCCACGTCGTTTGGCTATCAAGATGCCACGCTGAACTTCGCGAACGAAAACCCAGATGTGACCTTCGAGCACATCTCGGGCTTCCTCATGAATGACACCAACATGGGTAATACGTTCGGCCGCATGTACCAGCCTCGATTCATCGCCGGTATGGCCGCAGGCGCAGCTACCGAGACAGACACCATTGGCTACGTCGCAGCATTCCCAATCCCTGAGGTCATCCGTGGCATCAACGCTTTCGCCCTCGGTGTGCAGGCCGTAAACCCCGACGCAGTCGTCGAGATCAACTGGACCAGCACCTGGTTCGGTATCCCAGAGGAAACCGCGGCGGCGCAGGCACTCATCGACTCGGGAGCCGACGTGCTCTCGATGCATCAAGACTCCACCGCAACCGGCCAAGCAATCTCCGAGGCTGGCGGCACGTTCATTGGCTACCACAGCGACATGAGCGCTCAAGTCGATGCCTATCTCACCGCTCCTGTGTGGGATTGGACTCCTCGCTACACCGAGATCATCGAAGCGGTCGAGGCGGGCACGTACACCCCAGAGCCATGGTGGGGCGGTATGGCCGACGGCGTTGTCGACATTGAAGTCCCTGAATCGTCACCCGTCGCAGCGGAGATGCAAGAAGTGAAGGATTCCATCCTCGCTGGCGAATTCGACGTATTCGATCAGGGAACCATCCTCGATCAAGAAGGAAACGTCATCATCGAAGACGGCATTGTGCAGGTCGAACTGACCGATCCGTTCGCACCCGACGTCGTCGTGGCCGCCGAGGGCGACGAGATCCACGACGGTGTTCTTCTCACGATGAACTTCTTCGTCGACAACGTCATTGGGGAAATCGGCTAACCCCGACAGCGGGGAAACGCAGCCAATTCTGGTTAGCAAAATCCGTCGATTCGAAATAGCTTCGGGGCCGACTCTGCGATCTGCAGGGCGGCCCCGTTTGCGTTTCTGACGAGGAGAGAAGTGACCGCTGTAGAGCTTGATGGAATCTGGAAGAGGTTCCCCGGCGTGGTAGCAAATGCGGGCGCGTCCCTCTCGGTCCGCTCGGGCACGGTTCACGCAGTGCTCGGCGAGAATGGCGCCGGCAAGACCACCCTGATGAACGTTCTCGCCGGTGTCTACGCAGCCGATGAAGGCACCGTCAGCCTCGACGGTGTGACGCACCGCTTCGCGAACCCCGCCGCAGCGATAGCGGCGGGAGTCGGCATGGTGTACCAAGAGTTCCGCCTCATCCCGACCTTCACCGTTGCCGAAAACGTCGCTCTCGGCGCCGCGCCTGCCATCGTTGCGAAAGGTTCGATCGAGAAGCAGGTCACCGAACTCGCCGAGCAATTCGGACTCGCCACCGAACCGGGTCGCCAAATTTGGCAACTTTCGATGGGCGAGCGACAGCGGGTCGAAATTCTCAAAGCGCTATGGCGCGATGCGAAGGTTTTAATTCTCGATGAGCCAACCGCCGTCCTGACACCGGCCGAAGCTCAAGAGCTCGGTCGCATCACCAAGACCATGTCCAGCGAAGGCCGAAGCATTATCTTCATCAGCCACAAGCTTGACGAAGTCAAGGCCTTCTGCGACGAAGCTACCGTGCTCCGGGGCGGTAAGACCGTTGCGAAATCCCTCCCGGTTACCGACCTCGACCCCGGCCGTATGGCCGAATTGATGGTCGGTGAGGCCACCGCTGTTTCGGAGCGGCGGGTTCGCACTACCAACATCGGCACCACGAAACTCTCGGTGGGTAACGCTCGGGTCATCGATGTTCACGGACGAGCCGTCGTCGATGACGTCTCCCTCACGGTTGGGGCTGGCGAGATCGTGGGGATTGCCGGTGTCGCCGGTAACGGACAGCGCCCGCTCGCGGACGCTGTCGCTGGATTGACCGGTCTGGTGTCGGGCAGCGTCTCGGTCGACGGCACCGACGTCACCATGATGAGCCCCGGCGACCGGAACGAAGCTGGCTTGGCCTACGTTCCAGAGGACCGCCTCGGTGTTGGGCTCGCACCGAGAATGGACGCCGTCGAGAACGCCATGATGCGTAACTACAAATCGCTCGGATCGGGGGCGTTCGTCGACCGCAAGGCTGCGTCCGAACAAGCCGAGAGCCTGATCGACCGCTACCAGATCAAGGTGGGCAAGATCGATGCTCCACTCGCTGGACTCTCCGGCGGCAATCTCCAGAGGCTCCTCGTTGGCAGAGAACTCGATGGCGAACCCAAAGTACTCATCGCGGCTCAACCCACCCGCGGCCTTGACGTCCAAGGCGTTGCTGCGATTCAGAAAATTTTGGTCGAGCAGGCCGCTGCTGGCGTGGGAATCCTGCTCATCAGCGAAGACCTCGAAGAGCTCTTTGCGCTCAGCGATCGCCTACTCGTCATGCACGAAGGCAAGATCGCCGATGACTTTGACCCCGATGTTGCAACACGGCAGGCCGTCGGCGCTGCCATGACGGGGGCCTAATGTTCGGTTATCGACTCGCCCGCCGCGAGAAGCCGCTGCCAGGCGGACAGTTGGTCGCCTTCTTGGCAGGACTCATCGGAGCACTCGTGGTCGGTGCAATTCTGCTCGTCGCCACTGGCTTCTCCCCTATCGAGATCTATCTCGAAATGGCGGATTCGGCCTTCGGTGGAAGCCAAGCGTGGTCGGCAACCCTTACCCAAGCCGTGCCGCTCGGACTTGCTGGGCTCGCTGTCGCTGTCGCTGGCTCGATGGGACTCTGGAATATCGGCGCAGAGGGACAAATCATCGCGGGCGCAATTGCTGGTACCTGGATTGCTCGCCTCGGCCCCGATCTTCCTGGCCCACTCCTCATCGTTGTCATGCTCACCGCTGCCGTCATTGGCGGCGGCCTCCTCGCCCTCGGCCCGGCGCTTGCGAAGGCGCACCTCGGGGTGAACGAGATCATCACGACACTCATGCTCAACGAGATTGCGCTCCGACTGGTTCGCTTTCTCGTCAACGGCCCATGGCAAGACCCCACGGCGGTTGGCTTTCCGGTGGCGCCGGTGCTCCCCGATCAAGCCGCACTCCCAACGCTGTTCAGCAGAGCCAATATCGGTGTGATCATCGCTGCACTGGTGCTCCTCGTCTTCGGCGTCTTTGCCTCGCGGAGCAAGTGGGGTTTTGAGCTTCGTGTCGCCGGATCGTCAGCTCAAGCTGCCGAGTATGTCGGCATCTCCCTCAAAGCCAAGATCATGACCGTGCTCATCTTGTCTGGAGCAATCGCCGGGTTAGCCGGCGGGATCCGATTGAACTCGTCGGATCGTATCGTCGAAGGTATTGCCGAAGGTTGGGGCTTTGCCGGCATCATCGTCGCAGCCCTCGCCCTCATGCGACCATCGGGCGTTGCCCTCGTTGCCGTTGCGTTCGGCGCGCTACGAGTAGGCGGAACCGCCATTCAAACACAGGGTGTGTCGGCCTCGATCAGCGACATCATTCAGGCGCTCGTGCTCATGGGCGCACTCGCCGCTGCAGTGTTCACCACCTATGAACTCACCCGAGCTGGCTCCGGCTCTGCCTCCGCCGACGAGACGATCGAGGTCGCCACTTCGGAGGCCACGCCATGACCGAAGACACCATCATTGGCTTGATCACGTCGATCATCGAGTTCGGGACGCTGCTCTATCTCGCAGCGCTGGGTGAGACCATCGCCGAGAAGTCTGGCGTACTCAACCTCGGCGTCGAAGGCATGATGGCCGTCGGCGCAATGGCTTCGTTCTGGATCGGAGCCGAAACGGGAAGCCCTTGGCTCGCCCTCCTTTTTGCGATACTCGTCACCGGCGCCTTCGCGATGATCCACGGTATTGCGTCGGTCGTTGTCGGCGCCGATCAGGTAGTGAGTGGGTTGGCGCTAACCATCCTTGGTCTAGGCCTCGCCGCGTTCTTTGGTCAGAGCCTTGCGCTTACGACCATCTTGTCGACCGCGCGGTTTGAAGCGGTAGCTCTTGGGCCGCTCTCCAACATCCCCTGGCTGGGCGACACGATCTTTTCATTAGATGCGTTGAGTTGGCTCGCGGTCTTGGCTGGTGTCGGCAGTTGGTTCATCCTCACGAGAACACGCATGGGACTCTCGTTGAGGGCAGTTGGCGAAAGCGCCGCGACCGCAGACGCAGCCGGAACCAAAGTTGTTGCAACCCGACTGGCAGCGGTCGCGATCGGAGGCGGCTTCGCCGGAGCGGCCGGAACGTACTTGAGCCTCGTGCTGGCACCGGGTTGGAGCGAAGGCGCAACCGGAGGCCTCGGCTGGATTGCCGTTGCACTGGTCATCTTCGGCGCATGGAAACCCGGCCGGGTGCTGTTTGGATCGTTGCTCTTTGGCGGCCTCATCGCCCTCGGCCCAAGATTGCAGACCTTCCGCTGCCAAGAGGGTGAGAATGTTGCGTGCCTGAACTTTGAGGTCGACCCTACGCTCGTCAGCATGCTCCCCTACGTACTGACCGTGATCGTGCTCATTGCGCTCTCGATTCGCTCTCGGAATCGACCAAGCATTGCGCCAGCCGCCATTGGTCACGCCTACCGCCGAGAAGAACGCTAGGCAGGCGCCAAACCCCTCGGAATTTAGCCGTCCCATTTCACATGGGAAATGAATCCCACCTAAAGTGGCGACGTGCGCGTTTCCCGTCCCCTCATTGCACTATTTCTCGTTATGAGTTTCGCCTTAGTGGCATTCACTGGAGCTGGTGCCGCTGCACGTCCATTTTTGGTCCGCGAGGTCGTGAGCGCACAGGCACCAACGCCGGTCGAGACGACGACCACGACAACGACGACCGCTCCAGCGGTCACGCCCACCCTTGCTCCAACACCAACCACGACAACCGAGGCGCCCGAGCCCGAACTCGGACCGAACGAAACGCTCATCGCAACAGCGACCGATGAGGTCAATATTCTGGTCGCTTACGACAACCCCGAGGGCTACATCATCCCGCTGGAGTTCCTTGTTCCGAACCCTCACCAATTCGGTGGGCCCCTCACCTTGCGGGTGACGGAAGGATCGATGGACGACGAGTGGGTCAAGGTCGCACTGCCTGTCCGTCCAAACGGTCAAGAGGCCTGGATCCCGACCGAGAACTACACATTGAGCACGACGACCATCCATGCCCGGGTCGATCTCTCAAACACCTCGGTTCAAGTCTTCGACGATGAAGAACTCCTCATTGAAACCCAAGCCGCGATCGGCAGTCCAGCTACTCCGACGCCGCTCGGCACCTTCTACGTTGCTGCGGTCCGGGAGAATCCACCCGAAGAGCAATACCTCGGCCCCTACGCTCTTGTGCTCTCGGGATTTTCCGAAACCCTCGATTCCTTCAACGGCGGAATCCCGGTTATTGCCATTCACGGCACAAACTCGCCCGACGGTGAGTTAGGCCACGCAGTATCCAACGGTTGTCTCCGGGTACCCAACGATGTCATCCAAATTCTCGCTGAGCATGTACCGCCGGGAGCTCCGGTCGTCATCTCGGGCTAGCCCACTAGACGACGGAGCGATGCCCTAGGGCCCTATCACTAGCGGCCCTAGGGACTTTCACCATGAGCTAGACCGCTGCGCCTGGCTTGCTCCAAGCATTCGCTGCAAACGCATCATCTTTCGGCGTGTGGGCGAAGTGATTGGTGTAGTTGGAGACGATCTTCTGCGCCACGCCGGTGATGACCTCGAGAATGTTCTCGTTGGTGTACCCAGCGGCGAGGAAAGCTTCGGTCACGCTGCTGTCGACAAGGCCTTGGTTCTGGACGACGGCGCGGGTGAACTCGGCCAAAGCATTGAGCTTCGGGTCCGCGATTGAGGAGCCGGAGCGAAGAGACTCGACCACGTCTGCAGGCACACCGGTCATTCCCGAAACTGTGGAGTGTGCAGCCATGCAATAGGTGCAGTTGTTCTCGAAGCTGGTGGTCATGAGGACGACCTGCTCCTCAGTTGCAGAGAACGTGGTCTCCGCGACCGCTCCTGCAAGACTGGTGTAGGCCTTGAGCGCGGCAGGACTCTCGGCGAGTACACCGAGGAGGTTTGGGGTGAAGCCGTACTTTTGCGCAGCTCCTTCGAGGATCGCCTTGGATCCTTCTGGGGCGGTCTCGGTGGTGTAGACGGTAAATTCTGGCATCTGTGCTTCCTGTTCGTTTGGCCCAAGTGGGCGGGTATCCAAAGATGGAACTCTCCTTCCACACTCCTCATTCCGCAGACCGCGATTCTTGACGATCTCGTTGAACACGTCGGTGGAGAAGTCGCTGAGTTGCCCTACCGTTCTTTCCTATGAGCCCTCGTCACGTTCGGAACCCAGACACCATCACCATGTACGGAGCGGACTGGTGCGGTGACTGCATTCGTGCCAAGGCGTTCTTTGACGAACATGCCATGTCGTTCGACTACGTCGACCTCGTCGAGTTTCCAGACGAGACCGATGTGGTACTCGAGCACAACGGTGGCGTGCAGAAGATTCCTCTGGTGATCTACCCGGATAGCTCATTCCAGATCGAGCCAACAAACGACGAACTCGAAACGAAGCGACTCGAGCTCAACTCATTGATCACTGCTGGAGCCGACGCCACAGGCGCCGAGCATCAGATCATCGAGAATGCCAGCGCAGGGCGATTCGAGCTCCACATCGACGGAGCGATCATCAGCGTGGCCGACTACTCCGAAAACGAAGATGGTGCGGTGGTCGTCCCCCACGTGACGACCGACCCCGAAAAGCGCGGCAACGGCTATGCAACTCAGCTCATGAATGGCGTCCTCGAACAGCTTCGAGCCTCAGACCGCAAGATCGTCCCCGTGTGCACGTTCGCCGCTCGCCACATGCGGCAAAACCCCCAACACCAAGATCTCCTCACCTAAAAGATTTGTACAGGCTGACAGACCGATCTCGAAGATTTGTACAGGCTGACAGACC
>CAZBTI010000001.1:50059-80299 GCA_964494395.1 uncultured Acidimicrobiales bacterium
AGATTTGTACAGGCTGACAGACCGATCTCGAAGATTTGTACAGGCTGACAGACCGATCTCGAAGATTTGTACAGGCTGACAGACCGTGATGGTCAGTGAGCCTGTACAGAAATTTGCAGTAGGGCTTTAACGGCTGCGGCACTGGACATCGGCCTGTCGGTCAGGTCTCGGTGCGTGAACCGAAGCGGCGTCCACCCAGCTCGAACGAGCCGATCTTGTCGGTCTGCGTCAGCTGCAACTTGCTCGGGCGTCGAATGGAATGCGAGACCGTCGATTTCGACGAACACTCGATAGTCGCTCCAAGCGAAATCGAGTCGGTAATTCCGCCCCTCAACCCGGACCGGCAATTGCGGTGTCGGCCAAGGAACCTCATATGCCTTGCACACCTCGAGGAAATGCAGTTCAAGCCCCGATTCGACCCTCTCGACTCGCTCGGGTAGCGCGTCGAGGACTCGATGCAAGACACCAGTCCCGTTGCGGCCTTGTTTGCTCGTGCGGATTCTCATGTTCCATAGGTCATGGGGCAGCACAAGACCCACGGCAATAGCGTGTCGCAGGATTCGATGAACTTCATAGTCCGGAAAGATAAGTCCGAGGTCGCAGATCGTTCGTTCGGGCGTTGTCACCGGAATTCCATCCACTTCAGTGACGTCGGCCGGCACAAGATCTCGTGACCGGTGGACCTTCGCCAATGCGGAGTCTGGATTCCGAGGGAAGGGCACGGCGATCTCGAGCTCATCATCGACGGTACGGAAGCCCCAAAGTCGAGCAGCGCTGCGATGAGATGCGGCAGCTCCTCTCCGGGCGACCCAAACCGCGGCAAGGAGGTCTTGTTCCCAGCTGTGCTCGGCGGTTGCTAACTGGAGGACCCTGTGCCCCTTCCGGATCAGCTCGCCATCTCGAACGCGCGTCGAGATCATTCGCTCTGAGTACCCCGACTCGAGAAGTTGCGCCGTCGTCAAAAGCCCATATTGTTTGCGGGCGCTCGCATACAAGTTCGAAAAATCTTCCATCCCCTAGGTCTACAAATGGGGTGTGACGCTTTCGATTCGAGATTTGTACAGGCTGACAGACCGTGACGGTCGGTGAGCCTGTACAAATCTTTAGGTGCGGTCGATGCCGGTGAAGAGGAGGACTACTCGTTCTTTTGAGCCGGTTTCAGCGGAACTGGTCTCGACTGCAACCGGAGGTTGAGCCATGAGGCCAGCGAGGCCCGAGGCACCGGTGGAACATACCGGGATGTCGGTGTGGGCGTGAGCCATCTCGTAGGCCTGGACCACGAAACTCTCCGGTGCGACGATTGGCTCACCGCCGGTGGCGTGGGTGCGTTGGAGCAGCGGTTGCCAGTCGTAGGTGATGTCGTCGAGGATGCCGGTGGCCAGACTTTGCGGGTCTTCCCAAGCCTCCATGTAGGCGTCTGGGTTCGCTGCGGCTGCGTCGAAGTCAAAGCTAGGAGCGAGCCGATCCCATGCACGGCGCAGTGGCGCACATCCTTCAGCTTGAACAGGATGCAGCCGGGCATCGGGAACCGCCATCGATACTGAAGTGGCGAGCGCTCCGCCGCCGACCTGAATGTAGAGCGCATCGATATTGGGAAGTTGGTCGGCCAGCTCCCAACCCAAGGTGCGTCCGCCATCGAAGGTGGTTGGGGTGTCGATGCCCTGGACGCTGAACGCCCGAGCTCCGGTCTCGATCGCTTCACGGAATCGTAGGTACGCCGGGTCGCCGACCTCTCCGTCACGTCGTTCGGAGGGATTGACGCTGGCGCCGAGGTCGGTCAACCGGGTGACGATACTGGTGTCGGCCCAAGTGGGCACGAACACGTCGAGCGGACGCTTCATCGCCGCTGCAATCACCCCAGCACCCATGGCGGCGTTGCCACAGCTGGCAATGGCTAGCCGCTCGGCCTTAGGCGCGCCGAGATCCTCCGCCACGAGCATCGCAATCGCGGCACCCATGAGGTGACGAGCCTTGTGCGATCCGCCGACATTGTTCAGTTCGGCTTTGATCCACAAGTCGACGTCGAGGCCAGCAGCCTCTGCGAGCACCGTTGCCTCGATGACCGGTGTCTGCTCGAACCCGCTCCCGTCCACCCCGGAAATAGCATCGTCGAGCGAGCTGACGATGTCGACCCATTGGTCGTCATGCATCTGCCCATCACGAACCGGCGCATAACTATCGAGCCGCTCGCGATATCGAAGAAAAGGGTTGGGCTGATCCATGATCATTCGAAGCTGGCGCCGGTGTCTTCATTGAACTTGACGATCATCTCGTCCCATCCATCGGCCAAGCCCCGCAAACCGCCCCACCACTCCTGATCGCGACGAGCTTCGAAGTCGGGAATCTCGATGCCTTGCTGCTCGACCCACGTGTAGTAGCCGAGGTTGAACACCCGGTTGCGTTCGACGTCGCCCATCTCCATGGCCTCGGTCGGTAGGCCAGCGAGGTGATTCTCGAAGACCTCGTTGGCGTCGGAGTCTTCGAAGCCAGCACCGTAATACTCACTCATGATGCGTTCACGATCGGAGTTGTACAGGTCTGAACCATCGGTCGCGACCGACATGACCACATCGTTAGAACCAAGGTTCATTGCCTTGGCCGCAGTGATCGCGGCGAGGGTATTCGCGATAGACGAGTAACCAAAGTCGACGAGCATGTCGACCAGCATTGGATCGACGCCGCGCTCGGCGAGCACCCGCTTGCCTGCTGGCGTGTTGAACATGATGTCGAGACGGTTGGTCGAATCATCGCTGACACCGACGACCAGGTCGGTGTTCGTCACGTTGTGAATCAGCGGAATGTGCTTGTCGCCAATGCCCTGGATGTTGTGCTCGCCAAAGCCGTTGTAGAGCATCGTTGGACACTCGAGCGCCTCGACGGCCACGATCTTCGCGCCGTGCTCATCCTTCAAGTAATCGCCAGCCCCAAGCGTTCCGGCCGACCCAGACGCAGACACGTATGCGGCGAGGTTGCCGCCGGTTTCTTTGGTGACGTGGTTAAAAACAGTCTCGAGCGACGGACCAGTAACCGAGTAGTGACCGATGTGGTTCGAGAATTCGCTGAACTGGTTGAGGATCACGTTCGTTGGGTCGAGGGCGAGTTCGTTGCATGCGTCGTAGATCTCCTTGACATTGCTCTCGGTGCCGAAGGTCTTGATGATGTCTTCGTCGGGGTTCACCGTCCAGCGGTTGAGCCACTCGAAGCGTTCGCGACTCATTCCTTCGGGAAGGATCGCAACGCCTCGCACGTCCATGATCTTGGAGATTGCAATGCCACCACGGGCGTAGTTTCCAGTCGATGGCCAGATTGCACGGTTCTGTGTGGGGTCGAACCGACCGGTGATGAGGCGGGCAACGAGCACCGTGTAGGCAGCGAGCACCTTGTGGGCTCGAATCATCGGAAAGCGGTTGCCGAACGCGAGGACGATGCGGGCGTCGACGCCGGTCATTTCGCTCGGGAGCTCGATGTGGGTTGGCACGTCGACAAAG
Organism: uncultured Acidimicrobiales bacterium; assembly: GCA_964494395.1. Classification (GTDB taxonomy): domain Bacteria; phylum Actinomycetota; class Acidimicrobiia; order Acidimicrobiales; family SHLQ01; genus SHLQ01. The sequence goes on from CAZBTI010000001.1 coordinate 53,548, forward strand.
CCCGGGAAGTTGTCTCCAGGAGCGTCGGAGTGCTCGTTGAACCAGTGGACCCGAAACAGGTTCCGGGCGTCGGCTGCATCCTTTTCGACGCTCGCCAGCTGGTCGACGATCTCCGACGGGATTGTGGAAGGGTTGCGCAGTTGGGCAAAGGTGGGAAGAACGATGTTCCTCTCCTGGAATCGTTGTACCGCATTGTCGTAGGACGTTTGTCCGTCGGCGTCGAAGTCGCCGAAGACGGCGAGGCCAGCTGATTCGCTGGTGGAGGTATCGGTCATGGTGGTTCCTGTCTTTCAGATTTCGGTAGGTCGCTATGCGAATCGGGCAACGAAGGCGGCGATCTCTTCGATGATTTCTTCTTTGTTGATCTCGTTCACCAGTTCGTGGCGAGCGCCGCCGTAAACCCGCATGGTCTTGTCGGTACTTGGCATGGCCTCAACGGCGGCCTGCGATGTCCGGTAGTCGACGAACGGGTCTGCGTCCCCGTGGCAGAACAAGACGGGCATGGTGAGCTTGTCGATGTCGGCCTGAAATTGATCGAGGGCGACCATTTCAGCTTCTAGTAGCGGGCGCTTGTACTTGCCTCGGTACACGAGTGGGTCGGTGGCGTAGCGCTCGACCTCGGCTTCGTCGCGCGACATCCCGGAGAAGTCGGTGGTCGCCTCTGGAAGGTCTGGAGCAGCCAGCGCTTCGCGAGCCCAGTTCCAATCGCCGACCACGGCGCCGAGCAGACCAAAGGCAGTGACATCACCCGGGTAGGTCTGAGCAAACCGTGACGTGAGCAAACCACCCATGGAATGACCGATCATGATGAGTGGGATTGCCGGATGTTCCGAAGTCGCAATGTCGACGAGGCTGCGAAGATCACTGACGACGTCGGCAAAGTCGCTGATCAACGCTCGTTCGCCATCGCTATGGCCGTGCCCCATGTGGTCCTCGGCGTACACGACTGCACCGTCGACGTTGAGCCGCTGTGCGACGTGGGCATAGCGAGCCCCATATTCGGCATAGCCGTGTACGAACACAACGATTCTCGAGGGCTCGCCCTCGGGGATCCACTTCTCGTAGTGGACGCTCCCGACCGATCCATCAAAGCTGGACATATCTAGGCTTCCCGTTCTTCGTTGATCGCTGCGAGTACGCGACTTGGGGTGAGCGGAAACTGATCGAACCAGATGCCGGTGGCGTCGTGGACCGCTGCGAGAACCGCTGGCGCATACGTGATGTAGGGCATCTCTGCGACGCCCTTGGCTCCCCATGGTCCGTTGGGATCGCCGAGTTCAAGGATGACGCTCTCGACGTGCGTGGGAACGTCGCCGATGCCGGGGATGAGGTAGCCACTCAAGCGAGGGTTCGCGATTCGCCCCTGATCGACGATCAAGTTCTCGCTCAGCGCATAGCCGTGTGCTTGCACCACGGCACCTTCGATCTGGCCTCGCACGAGCTCTGGGTTGATGGCCCTGCCAACATCGTGGACGCTCGTGACCCGATCGACCCGGATGTGGCCGGTACCAGTATCGACACTTACCTCGATGGCCTGAGCCATATAGCCGTAGCAGAAATTCGGTTGCCCCTCGCCTGTTTCGGGGTCGAGCGCGTGAGTTGGCGGGGGCACGTAACGGAACGTCCCTACGGCGGGGCGTTGACCGTCACGCCAGGCCTTCTCGGCCTCTTCGGCGGCACCGAGAACCGAGTTGCCCGCCATGAACGTCATGCGTGATGCCGAGACTGAACCCGAGTCTGCTGCTGGTGCTGCGGTATCGGAGAAATGACCCTCGACGTTGTCGAGCGAAACACCGGTTGCGTCGGCCGCCATCTGGCGGAGCGCTTGGTGAGCGCCCTGCCCGACCTCGGCCGCGCCGTGATAAAGGTCGACGGAGTCAGGAACTTCTGCGTCGTCGGCTCCGTGGAGGTGGACCTCGGCCTCACACCGCTCGGGGAACCCGAAGCTGAAGCCGACGTTCTTAAAGCCGGAAGCAAAGCCGCGACCGCGCTTCACGTCGTCTTCTGACGCGGGGAGCGTGGCGACCGGCGCATACGGTTCAGCAGGAAACAACGGGCCCTCCATTTGAGCTCGTTCACTGCACGACTCAATGACATTCTTGACCGTGACGCCTTCGGGCATGATGGCCTGGGTCAGCCCGAGGCTGCCCTCCACCAGAGCATTGCGTCGACGGAGCTCTACCGGGTCGATTTCGAGTGCCTCGGCGAGTTTGTTCATCTGCATCTCGGCAACGAACGCACCTTGAGGACCGCCGAAGCCGCGGAACGCTCCCCCGGGAACGGTGTTGGTGTAGATCGCAATCGAGTCGATCTGTGCGTTCGGTACGTCGTACGGGCCGGCAACGCTGAGATGAGCGTTACCGAGCACCTTGTTCGACGTGTAGTTGTACGCGCCAGCGTCGAGAAGCACTTCGGCGGTGAGCGCGGTGATCTTGCCGTTCTTGGTCGCACCCAGCTTGGAGTAGATGGTCGCACGATGACGCTTGTGGTGACCAACGATCGATTCTTCTCGCGTCCACGTGCTGTGCACGGGTCGGTCAATTCCGAGTAAGTGCAGCTTGCGTGCCGCGAGTGCGAGCACGATCTGGAGGCTCATATCCTCCTTACCGCCGAACGCTCCGCCGATTGCCGAATACACGATCCGGACCTTGTCATCGGAAATGTCGAGCGCGTGAGCCACTTGTTGCTGGTCTTCCCAAGCCCACTGACCGCCCGTCTCGATGGTGACGACGTCGTCGTCCATCCATGCGGTTCCCGATTCGGTCTGGAGGAAGGCGTGCTCCTGGTGTGGCACATCGTAGGTGCCCTCCACCACGACCTCCGCCGCGTCCCACCCGGCGTTCATGTCGCCCTTACGAATCTTGAGGTTGTGGTAGCTATTGCTCTCCACCTCGTCATGGACCAACACGGCGTCTTGTTGGGCCTGGCGAATGTCTTCGACGATCGTCAGCTGTTCCCACTCGATATCGAGAAGCGTCGCTGCATGTCGAGCCTGGTCGGCGGTTTCGGCGACGATGATGGCAACGTGGTCGGCCTCCCAACGACTGATGGTCGGGTCGACAGCGCTGCGCCCGGTGTGTTCACGGCCCAGCAACACTGGCTGGTCGAACATGGTCAGCCCATACTCGTTGACGGGTACGTCGGCAGCGGTCACGATCGTGACGACACCAGCAGCAACGGCTGCTCGATCTGTATCGAGACGCAGCAACCGGGCATGAGGTTGGTTAGAAAAAACAGCGAACGCAAAGAGCGCGTCCGCTGGGACGTCGTCACCCGCATAGCGAGCAGCGCCCGATACTTTGTCGTACGCATCAAAGCGGCGTGTCGATTCACCGATGGTCATGAGCGCCCGCCATTCAGCGCCTTCGCCGCGGAGTGGACCGCAGCGATGATCGTGTAATAGCCCGTGCACCGGCAGAGGTTTCCACCCAGACCATCGATGATCTGTTCATTCGTCGGAGACGGGTTCTCAGCGAGAAGCCGCTCGACCGCCATGACAAATCCCGGAATGCAATAGCCGCACTGCACGGCGAATTCATCGACGAAGGCAGCCTGCACCGGATGCAGCGCTCCCTGACTTTGCAGACCCTCGATCGAGGTAATGGTTCCGCCATCTACCTGCGCAGCAGGAACCAGGCACGACATGACCGCGGCGCCATCGAGGTTGACGGTGCACGCACCGCATTCGCCTTCGGCACAGCCTTCCTTGGTACCCCATGTGGCCGACCCGTCGGGGTTGAGGTCGCGCAACCAATCGAGCAAGGTCTTGCCCGCTGCGCCAGAGCCACGACGTGGTTCACCATTGAGGGTGACGACGATCTCGGCGGCGTCATCGACCACCACCTGCTCGACAGGAGCGGTGATGGAAGCATCCGCTGCGAGGAGGGGTGGCGGAGACCAAGCAGTCGTTGCAGCGTCATCTCGAAGTGCAGCGAGTGTCCGTCGTACGGCCACCTCGATGACACTCGATCGGTATTCGGCAGTTGCCCGTCCATCGGTGATGGGTTCTACAGCCTCGGTTGCGGCTCGAGCGGCAGCAGCGATTACCTCGGTGTCGAGCTTGGATCCGACCAGACGGTCAGCGAACGCATCGATGAGCACCACGGTTGCGGCCACACTTCCAAGAGCAAGAGCTGCGTGCGACACGCGCTCACCATTCATGGTGAGGACGATCCCGCCGTGGACCACCGAGATCGCTTGGTTCTTTCGAAGACCGACCTTGAACCAAAGCCCTCGCTGTTGTGGCCCGAGCTTCGGAACCTCGATCATCGAGATCAGTTCGCCGGGTTGCAGTGCGGTCCGGCGGAACCCGGTGAAGAACTCGGCGACCGGCACGCGACGCACAGCCACTTCTCCAGCCCCATCATCCCCAGCCCTATCATCTCCTTGCTGGATCGAAGACAGTTCGATGGTCGCGTCGAGCGCCATAAGCGCACTGATCGAATCATTTGCCGGGCTTGCCGTCACGAGGTTGCCAGCGATGGTCGCCCGGTTTCTCAGCTGAGGAGAACCAACTTCGGCGCACGCTTGAGTGAGTGGAAATGAGTAGTCCAGGCAGAGCGCACTGCCGAGCACCTGGGCATGCGTGACGCCGCCGCCCAGGTGAATCGCTTCTTCAGTTTCGGTGATATTCGCGAATCCGCCGATCCCGGTGAGGTCGACCACCGACGCTGGCGCAGTGTCTTTGCTTCGAACAAAGTCGAGTAACAGGTCGGTCCCGCCCGCTATGGGCTGACTATCTGGATTGGCACGTAAAGCAATTAGGGCGTCACGAACCGTTCTCGGGCGAACCACTTCGACGATAGGTCGTCCGGCGCGTTGGACGTGATGGGGAGCAAAGGTCTCAGGCATTGGCTATCGCATCACTGCCACGCATCAGCGCGTTCGCGGTTTTTCTCGTTGACGAGTGGCAGTTCGTTGCGCCATTGACCGTCATGGGCTTGCATTGCTGCGGCGACTGCACCTGCGGTTGGAACAAGGCCGATCTCACCGACACCCTTAATGCCGTACGGGCTATTGGGTTCAGCGGCTTCGACCAGAATCACGTCGACCGGTGGCATGTCCTTTGGACGGATGATCGCCAAGCTGCGCAGCGTCTCGTTGAGCGGCTTGCCGTTCTCGTCGCATGGGAAGCCCTCGCTCATCGCGTAGCCGAGGCCCATGTGTACAGCACCTTCAACCTGACCTTCACAAAGAAGGGGGTTGACCGCCTTGCCGACGTCGTGTGCCGCCACGACCTTTTCGATGTCACCTGAATCAGGATCGATCACGACCATCTGTGCGGCGTAGCCGAACGTGGAGTGGATAATCGGGTTCTCGAGCCCGTCGTTAAGCGAGTTGGTCCAATCGACGCGATACTCGCCCTCGTAGTCGACGCCGACCTTGCAACCGTCGGCGACAGCCTTCTCACATGCATCCTTGACCGAACCGGCACCCATGAGCGTGCCGCGGCTACCGGTGGTTTGACCTGCACCGAGTTCACGGGTGGAGTCGACGATGACATCGATGCGTTCGGGGTCGATCGCTAGCTCTTGAGCTGCGACCTGCAACGCAACTGTGTGGACGCCCTGGCCCATCTCGGTCCAGCAGTGACGAACCTCGACTGTGCCTCGCTCCGGGTGCCCCGGAGGACCGTCGTCTTTGAAGTGCACAACGGCCTTGGCGATTTCCTTGAAGCCGTTGCCGAGGCCCGAGTTCTTCAACCCGAGCCCAAGACCGACGGCCTTGCCGGCAGCTGCGGCTTCGTCGTAGGCCGGTTTGACCGCGTCGAGGCACTCGCGTGCGCCGAGGCAGCCATCGTCCATGATCTGACCTGGGCCCCACACCACGCCGGGGCTGATGACGTTGCGGCTGCGTATTTCCCAACCGCTGATGCCAACCATTTCGGCGAGGCGATCGAGCACGCCCTCCATTGCGAACTGCGCTTGGTTGGCACCAAAGCCACGGAACGCACCGCACACCGAGTTGTTGGTGCGGGCCGCGATTGCTTCGACGTCGATGTTGTTGCACACGTATGGGCCAGATGCGTGTCCGGCAGCTCGTTCGAGCACCTTCATGCCCACTGATGCGTAAGGGCCGGAGTCGCCGACCATACGAATGCGCAGGCCGGTGAGACGACCTTCGCCATCGCAGCCAGCTTCGTAGTGCATCTTGATCGCGTGCCGCTTGGTGTGGACGAGGAACGACTCTTCGCGGGAGAACGTGGTCTTGACCGGCTTGTCGAGTAGCCACGCCGCCAACGCGGTTTGACCCTGATTCGACATGTCTTCCTTGCCACCGAATGCTCCACCGTTGGAAACGAGTTCGGTGATGACCGTGCCGTCTTCAACGTTGAGGATTCGGGTGATGTCATTGCGGTCGTCCCAAATACCCTGTCCACCGGAGTACACGTAGAGCCGACGCTTATCGCTGGTGATCGGCGCATCGCCTGGTGTACCGACGATCGGCAATTCTTCACCTGGCTGCACTGGCAGCGCAAGGGTGGACTCTGGCTCGACGAAGGCGTGGTCGATGCGTTGGGTTTGGAACGTCTCGCGCACAACATGGGCTGCGTTTCCAAGACCTGCTTCTGCGTCGCCGCGAGCATAGGTCGATGTCGACAGAACGTTGCCGTCGAGTTCCCACACGGCATCCTCGGCACCTTCCGCGACCGCTTCGATCGCGTTGGTGATGGGTGTGTGCACGTCGTACGTGACGTTGACGAGCGTCGCTGCGTGACGAGCAATCGCACGGGTTTCGGCAACCACATGGGCGAGCACGTCGCCGAGGTAGCTGGTGCGGCCACCGATCGGAATGAAGACCGGCCAGTCCTTGTAGATGAGCCCCGAACGAAGTTCGCCGGGGACGTCAGCGCCGGTGAATACCGCAACCACACCTTCGACAGCCTCGGCCGCGGAGGTGTCGATGGCGACGATGTCGGCGCGAGCGTGCTCGCTGAGATGCACCGCTCCGTGCAGCAAGCCTTCGGGCATTATGTCGTCGATGAATGGGCGTTCGCCGAGCGTGAAGAGGTCCGCCTCGTACTTGACGCCTCGGGCTCCGACGGTGGCACCCTTGACCATGACCGGCACTTCGCCGGCAGCGATGTCTTCGATCGCGTCGAGGATCTTGATGTAGCCGGTGCACCGGCACAAATGCGCGCCGAGCAGCGCAGCGGCGTTATCGCGGGTGAGATCGGCGCCCTTCTTGTCGACCATTGCCTTGGTGCGCATGACGATGCCGGGGGTACAGAACCCACACTGGAGGGCGCCGTGAGCTGCGAAGTTGGCAACCATACGTTCGCGCTCGTCTTCGCTCATACCTTCGAGGGTCAGCACCTCGGTGCCAGCGGCCTTCTCGAGCGATGTCTGACAAGTTATGCGCGCCTTCCCATCGACGATGACGGTGCAGCAACCGCACTGACCCGATGGGGCGCATCCGTCTTTCGGAGAGATAACCCCGAGTTCGTCGCGCAGTGCAGTGAGCAGGTGCTCGTGATGGTCGGCGACCGTTACCTTCTCACCGTTGAGTATGAACTCGGTCATTTCTCGTCTCCTGATGCCTCGAGCGGTGGTTCCACGACGCCTTTTTGGCTCGTGATGCGTTGGTACATTTCTGGACGCCGATACCGGGCGAAATCGAACAGCGTCTCTTTGAAGTCTTTGCACTTGTCGAGGTTGCACTTTGCGGTGATGACCTCGTCGCCGGTCGTCGTTGCTTGGGCAACAATCTGTCCGCTGGGTGCAATGATGCACGACTGTGCAAGTGATTCGACACCAGCCTCAGTGCCGCCCTTTGCGACGCCGACAACCCACGTTCCGTTTTGGTACGCGCCTGCCTGCATGCACAGGTGATTGTGGAAACCTTGGAGAGAATTCTGCCCCGGATCCGGCGCGTAGTGGATCGGCGTGTTGTAGCCAATCATGATGAGCTCGACTCCCTGAAGGCCCATTTCGCGGTAGGTCTCCGGCCAGCGGCGGTCGTTGCATGTGGCCATGCCGACGATTCCGCCGAACGCCCGATGCACGTTGAAGCCTTCGTTCGACTCTTCGAAGTAGCGACGTTCGAGATGTTGAAACGGACGCCACGGCTCATTACCTTCGTGACCTGGAATGTGGGTCTTGCGATACTTCGCAACGATCTCACCGGCCTGGTCGACGAGGACGGTGGTGTTGTAGCGATGCGCAACACCGTCGTCGTCAGCCTCGGTCAGTTCTGCGTATCCAAGTGCGAAGCCCACGCCGAGTCGTTTCGCTTCGTCGAACAGCGGTTGGGTGGCCGGGCTCGGCATTTCCGTTTCGTAGTAGTGATCGTGGTCGGAGATGTCCTCGGTGTACCAACGGGGGAAGAAGGTAGTGAGCCCGAGCTCTGGGAACACGACGAGTTCGGCTCCGCGAGCGGCTGCGTCTTGGAGCATCGCTACTAGGCGCGCGACCACGCTTTCACGCGAGTCGTCTTTCTCGATGGGGCCGAGCTGTGCTGCGGCCACCGTGATTTCACGACTCACTCAGTTCCTCCAGTAAGCGGGTTGCCCTGCTCAGAGTCAAGCAGCATCTGCACGAGCGAGAGCGTTTCTTTGCTGGCGGCTCCGCCCGAATCGCCACGGCTCTCGACGATCTTTCCGTCTTTGAGCAGGAAGCCTTGACCTTTGCGACCCTCGAACAAATCGGGGGTGACGTAGAGGCGAGGCTTGATCATTGCGGGGTCGCCCTCTTCTGGGCAGAACGTCATGCAGTTACCGCACTCGTTGCATAGTTCGGTGAAGAGCAGGTATTGCTGGCGGCCTTCCATGCCATCGAGGCTCTTGATGTTGAAGAACGCATCGTTCGGGCAGACGGTGACGCAGAAGTTGCATGCAACACAGCCGAACATCTCAAGTTCGTGGTCGACCTCTCGGGGAAGCTTCTCGTTGCCGGAAAGATGGTACGCCTCGACACCCTCGCCGCGGATGTGCGCGACATGTTGGGCGTTCGTCGTGTTGTGGCCAGCTTCGATCGCCGCGGTTTGACGTGCGGCTCGCCACTCGGTCAGGTTGGTGCTCCCGCTGTCAGCGATCTCTTTGGTGAGCGCTTTGAGCATCGGCGCCAACCGGCCATAGCCGCCTGGCTTGAGCAGATCCGAGCAAACAGTCGCAGGATTGACGCCCATGGCGATCGCATCGGCGAGATTGTCCTTCGTGATACCGGCCGAGAAGCTGACCATGATGTCGCCGTCGTGGCCAGGGATCGCAAACCGCCCGGGCAGAGCGTCGGAAAGTCGTTGCAGCAAGGTCGATGCGAGCACGTGTAGCGGTGGACCAGACAGGTACATGGTCTCTTCTGGCATCCACTGCTTGGTGTTGTCGACGACGAGGGTGTTGGTGAGCTTGATGCCGAAGACCCGGCCTCGGTCCTTTGCGTACTGATCAAGTTCTTCGATCAGTACGAGACCGCGATCGAATTGGAGGTCCGCAGCGAAGGCCGATTCCTGGACGGAAACATCGGTGTAGCCGAGTTCGTTGTTCACGATGCTCGCCACGGTTTCATAGCCGAGCAGCGTTGGGTTGAGCTTGACGATGACATCGAGGTCGTGTTCATCGATGAGGTGCTTGGTGATCGATTCGATCTCGTCGGGCGGACAGCCGTGGAAGGTCGACAGCGTCAGCGTGTCGGCGATCTGTGGGTTGAAGTCGAAGTCGGCGAACTGCGCCCACTCACCGGTGAGTTCCGTTCGCAGCGCATCGATCTCTGCGGTTGCGTCCTTCATTCCTCGAAGGAAAGCCGAGATCTTTTCCGAGGAAATGCCAGCGAGATCGTACCCGACCGACATATCGAAGACGAGGGCGCCCGGGTTTGGGCCGATGTGTTCGGCGAGCGGTTCCCACTGACTGAGGATCTCGATGAGCATCGATGCTTTGACGTACTCGGTGAGGCTCTGTGGAACGAGAAGTTCTTGGCTCCACTCAATGTTGTACCCAATCGTCTGCATGTCGATGCAGGGTCGCTGGATGACCAGCTCATCGAGGATCTGCACGGTTTTGAGTTCGAACAAGCGGGAGCCACCCAGCCAAGAGAGCACGATGTTTTCAGCGAGTTGGCTATGTGGTCCGGCCGCGGGCCCGATTGGGGTTTCGCAGCGGCGGCCCAAGAACTCGAAGCTCAGGTCGATGTCGGGGTCGGGTTTCCAGATGCGGGCGTTAGGGAGGTCGAAGATCTTCTTTCGTGTCTCCCACTCGTGGCTTATTCGCCCCAAGAGCATCGAGAGCGACATCGGCGTGAGCGGCGGTGTCTCTTCCTTTGGTGGTTCTTCTGTTGGTGGCGCAGCAACATCTGTCATGTGAAGCGGTCCTTCAATTCGGGTTGCTCAGCGAGGCGCAACATGGTTTGCAGCAGCACGTTTGCCCCGGCTTCAAGATCCTCGGGGCTCGTGTACTCGGCGGGGTTGTGGCTAAGGCCGTTTTGGCTTTGTGTGAAAACCATTGCGGTCGGGCAGACACGGGCGAGCATCTGCGCGTCGTGGCCGGCACCCGATGGCATCTTCTTGACCGAATGGCCGAGGTCAGAGGCAACCGATTCGACGATGTCGACAACGTCGGGATCAAAGATCACCGGTTCGAACCGTGCGAGGGTCTCAATCGCAACCGTGCAGCCCTCTTCCTCGGCGGTCTTGTTTAGGAACTCGGCGAAACGGCCCTCCGCTTCAACCAAGACTGCTTCGTTCGTGTTACGAAGATCGACGGTGAAGGTGGCCGACGCTGGCACTACGTTGACGAGATTGGGGTGGAACTCGACTCGACCCACCGTCGCCACCTGTGGGTGACCAAACTCGAGCGCGAGCTTGCGGACGAACGCTGCACACTCGGCGGCTACATAACCCGGGTCCCGACGCAGGTTCATCGGCGTTGTTCCGGCGTGATTGCTCTGGCCGGTCACGGTGACCTCTTGCCAGCTGATCCCTTGCACCCCAGTGACAGCGCCGATGGTGACATCTTCAGCCTCGAGGACAGGGCCTTGTTCGATGTGCAGCTCAACGAAGGAGTGCGGAACTCTGCCCGGCACAGGGGTACCGCCGTCGTAACCGATGCGGGTGAGTTCTGCGCCCACGATGGCTCCATCGATACCTTCGATCTCTAGCGCTTCTTCAAGACTCATGCCGCCGACATAGACCAAGCTTCCGAGCATGTCTGGAGGGAAACGAGCACCTTCTTCGTCCGTGAAAGCAGCTACGGCGAGCGGTCGTTCCAAAGACATCCCTGCTGCTTGGACGGTCTCGATGATCTCCAACCCGGCGAGCACGCCGAGGTTGCCGTCATAGCGGCCGCCTGTGCGCACAGTATCGATGTGGGAGCCGGTCATGACCGGAGGAGCGTCATCGTCAGACGGCATGACCGCAATGATGTTCCCAATTCCGTCGATGCTTACCTCGAGGCCCAGCTCCTTCATCCACGAAACGACGAGGTCTCGGCCGTCGCGGTCTTCGTTCGTGAGTGCGAGCCGAGCACAACCTTCAGTTCCTTCGATTGCCCCAATGGCAGCCAGCTCCGCTAGTCGGCGCATCAATCGATCTCGGTTGATCTGCAAGTCTTCTCCTCCACTCGTTGTTCCGTCGTCGAGAGTACAAGAGTACTTAACAAAACGTAAAGCAATGGCGCAAAGATTGCTGTGTTCGCCACCATTTTGTGTCGCCGTGGAGGAACAGAAGGCGAAATGTTCCCGCCAACCACCTCGCAGGCGACGAACAGAATGTAAGCAAAGTGGATACCAGCGACGATGACGTGCCACCATGAATTACGGTTCGCAACGAGTTGAGCTTGGGCAACGACTGGAGATGACGAGATAGTGACTACCGGACGCATTGAAGTTCTCGTCGAGCCATTCAAGGAGGGCGCCCCAGGCCGACATGTCTTGGTAGTTGTCGACGCGCTCAAAGAAGCCGACCTCACCGTCGATATGGGACCGTTCTCGACCACAGCCGTTGGCGAGTTGGACACCCTGGTCGAAATCGTCGCCACCATCACGCGGTTAGCGCTCGACGCCGGCGCCTCTTCTATTCAGACGCGACTGGAGCGCTTGTGAGCGCTGCCGACGACTTCCTCTCGGCATTGCGCCCATTGGCTGAAGCCTTCGGAGCAACGGTGATTTCCTCCCGCTCATCGCGTCAAGGCGACCAACCCGTGGTCTGGCAAGGCGAGACCGTGGCCTATTTGCGGCCTAATGATTTACACGGTGCGCTCGAACGCTCCATTGCAGCGGTCGAGCGCGAGGTCGGTAGCCGGCTTCCAGAAATGGATCGTTCGGAGAAGCAGACCGCTATCCGTCTTCTCGACGAGCGAGGAGCCTTCCTGCTTCGCGGCGCCGCAGAAGATGTGGCGAACTGGATGGGCGTGAGCAAGGTGACGATCTACAGCTATCTCAACGCCATCGAGCGAGCAGACCCGTAGGCGTTCGAGGTCGGCCTTAGAGCGTTTCGAGCCTGGCGAACAATCTCAATGCCGCCTCGGCAGCCTTGGCTTTGATCTCTTCGGCATCGACTTTCGTTGGAGCGCCGTCGTCGAAGAGCACTTCGCCATCGACCTCGATACGTCGAGGGGCGACGGCGGTGGTGTACGCGAGTCGCCACGGGTCCATGACGTCGTAGTTCCACGTGACGACGTCGTTTCGGGCTTCGGGGAAAAGGTCCCAACCCGTTTCGAGCCAACCCCACATGATGTCGGGAGTTGCCGTGACGTCTGCTTCGCGGGCTTTGACAAAGGCAACCCGGAACTCGTCGAGCATGTCGAAGCCGATGCCGTCGGTTCCAAGTGCCACAGGGTTTGTGAATCGTCGGGGGTTCGCGTATCCCACCGCGTTATTCATGTTCGATCGGGGGTTGTGCACCATGGTTCCGGACAATCCGTGGTCGTCGGGCAGGTGCACCCCATGGATGATCAGCCAGTCGTCGTTCGTGTGACCATCGAGCAAGTGCCATGTATCGGCAGGGCCCTCGGCCACGTGCACGTGCACGCCAACGCCGTGCTTACGACCCATCTCCGCAGCCGCTGCAATGGTTTCGGGCGTGCAGGTAAACGCCGCGTGCAGACCCACTTTGCCCACTCCGCCTTCGGACAGAAAGCGGTCGTTCTCGGCCAAACCGGCTACCGCGCCCTCGGGGCCATGACGGTCGGTCACTCCGTACGCACAGTTCACGCGGACGCCGACCTCGGCACACGCATCCGCGATGACCGAGAGCGACCCTTCGATTGCATTGGGCGACTCGTGATGATCGATGACCGCCGTGCACCCGGCCTCAAGTGCGGACAGAGCTGACAGTTTGGCCGAGTGGTAGATGATGTCGAGGTCGAGCGCCCGGTCGAGGCGCCACCAGACGAGTTCGAGGATCTCTTGAAACTCGGTGGGCGTGGCGGGCGGTGAGGGCATTCCTCGGGCGAGCGCCGAGTAGGCGTGGTTGTGTGCACACACCAAACCGTGGGTTTGATTCTCCGCAAGCTCTGTCATCTCGGGAAACTTAACAAACTCACGCAACTTAACAAACTGTAAAGGCAAGAGTCGACGTGAGACGTAACGTGCGGGCGGTTACCCGGTGCGAGGAACTCGAAGAACGGTTCCGAAACGATAGCGATGATGCGAATACGCGTTGACCTCGAGTGGTTTACAAGTACATAAGAGTCACCCACATGAGTGGGTCCTCCGAGAAAGAGCAATCATGTTTCAATTCGCTGGAATCATTAGCTTTGCACTCTTCGCCTTCACCGGCTGGGCGATTATCGATGTCCTGCTCACCGACAAGGATCGAATCCGCTGGGGCTGGAAGCCCGTCTGGCTCGGTCTGGTCGCAATCAGTGGCCCAGCAGGAGCCTTTGGCTGGCTCTTCTCCGGTCGCCCCAAGGCTGGCGGCATCATTCCTGGCGGCAAGGGACAGTTCGACGCGGCGAAGTCATCAACCCAGCCGCAGGATCAAGCGGAGTTGAGTGACGAACAGTCCGCTGCGGTTCCGACCACCGCTGCGAAACGAATCATTCCACCGGCACCACTCGGCCCCGAGGATTCACCCGAGTGGGCACACTGGGTTGCCACCAACGCACCCGCTCCCTCAGGCGGCGCCGTTACGACCGACCCGCAACTTGGCGCCGACTTTGCCGACTGGGAAGCCGAACTTGGCCAACCGGATCTCGACGCCGAAGACGAATAGCCAGTCCTCACCGCATCACGATCTCTAGATCTTTCTGCAAGGGCTGCAACCAGTGCAGTCGAGGAACCTCGTTTGGTTGAGCGGTTTGGTCCGACTTGCGGTCGGTACCCGGTCCAAGATGGGTCCATGGCCCAATTCGTTGCGACCGTCCGAACCGAGAAGCATGCCGATGAGGTGTTTGCATTCGTTGCCGACCTCGAGAACTTCGTCGATTGGGACCCCGGGGTTGAATCATCGACCCAGATCGAAGGGAACGGATCAGGTCTTGGAGCGAAGTACGAGGTGAAAGCCAGCGGAGCAGAACTCACCTACGAAGTCATGGAGTTCGATGCGCCAAACAAGCTGGTGGCCGAAGCCAAGACCAAACTGCTTCACAGCTACGACATCATCACCGTCGAGGTACGCCAGGGAAGTACGTACGTCACCTACGACGCCACGCTCAGCCTGAACGGGCCACTCGCCATGGGCGACATCGCCTTCGCACAGCTCTTCAAGAAGATCGGCGAGAGCGCTATCGCCGGTCTTGTCGACGCGCTCGAGGGCACCCGAACGCAGTAAGGGGCCTCGCAGCGGCCCGAGGCGGCGGGTACGAAATTCATGGTTCGGGTATGAGACCCAATGTGCTAGAGAATTGACAAGATCTCGGTCAGAGGTCTCAAGATCTTTCCGAACACAACGAGGCAACCATGGACTTTGGACTGCACTTTCCCCAACCCGAAATGCCGGCCGACCCGGGCGTTATTCGCGACTTCCTGCAGATGGCCGAGGACCTCGGTTACAGCCACGTAAACGTGCCGGACCACGTCATTCAAACACGTTCGCCGCGGGCCGATTTCGCAATGGCGGCGAAGTACACCACCGAGTTTCCCAATCACGAGACGATGACCGTCCTGGGGTTCGCCGCTGGCGTAACCACAACGCTGCGGCTCAAGTCTGCTGTGCTCGTGCTTCCGCAACGACAGGCAGTGCTCGTGGCCAAACAAGCAGCGCAGATCGATGTGCTGAGTAGCGGCCGACTGGAGCTCGGCGTGGGCGTGGGATGGAACGATCCCGAGTACACCGCTCTCGACATGGACTTCTCCAATCGGGGCAAGCGCATGGAAGAGCAGATCGAAGTGATGCAGATGTTGTGGACCGAGCAGCACGTGACCTTCGATGGCACGTGGCACCAGATCGAAGATGCTGGGCTTGCACCCATGCCGGTGCAGCGACCGATTCCGATCTGGATCGGAGCATTCAGCGGAGTGGCCGTGGACCGAGCCGCTCGACTGGCCAACGGTTGGCAGTGCCTTCTTCCCGCACCGGGAGACGAGGCAAAGGCAGCCTTCGACGACTTCAAGGCCAAGGTTCGTGACGCCGGCCGGAAACCAGCAGACGTCGGAATCGAAGCACCGCTCTTTGCTCCCGACCGTGACGACGATGCGTGGGCAGACCAGATCGACGGCTGGATCGACGCAGGCGCAACACAGATCGTCTTTCGACCACAAGGCGACTTCGAGAGCATGGCGGAGAAAATTCAGGCGTTCGCTCAGGTCATGAAGGGGCGTTAAGACCAGCGGGTGTGACGAACGTGAGTGACGTTTCGAACACCACTTCGGAACATTTGGCGAGATCGGCCAGAGATGGAAGTAGGCGATCTGGGTCGTTGGTTAAAGCTTGTAACCCGGTGATCACCAACCTCCCCCAACCCCCTACCTACCGGAGTTCAAAATGGCCCGCATCAATGATCAACTGTCCCGCATCGGTAAGCTCTCTCCGCTTGCTCCCCTCATCCTCCGAGTGACTCTTGGGTTACTGCTGGTTCTCAACGGCATCGACAAGTTCGCCGGAGGAATCGGTGGAGTTCAGGACTTCTTCGCAGCGGAGGGCATCCCGTTTGCCACCGTTGCCGCACCGCTCGCAGCGGTTCTCGAAATTGGTGTAGGCGCAGCGCTGGTCGCCGGACTCTTCACCCGACTGTCCTCCATCATCATGACCGGCTTCTTCGTCGTGGCAATCACGATGGTGAAGGCCGCAGGCGGCATCCTCGGATCTGCCGATATCGATCTGCTCTACACCGCTGGTTTGGTGTCGCTCATCATCCTCGGCCCTGGCGCCCTTGCGGTCGACAACCTGATCGCACAGAAGGCCAGCTCTGACGAGAACACCTCTAAGGACAAGGCGTTCCCTCGGCCGAAGTTCCCACAGATCCCAACGCCGAAGCCAAAACAGCCCTCTGCGGCATAGCCCAAAATATCTCCCACCCGGCCTCGGTCGTTACCTTCTCCGTCCATGTTGGTAGCGGCCGAGTGTCGCGTCCGCAGCGAAAAGACCGTGACTTGGCCTATGATGAATAGTACGACAGAGGGAGAAACTCATGGATCGACGTCACGCAACCGCCCCCGAGGCAGCTTTTTTGAACGCTCCAGTGATCCAACGAGCCGTTGAACAGCACACCGCTGTTGAGACCGTTGACACCTTTGTTCCAGCTGCGCAATCACGGCTCCTAAACGGCATTTTAGGCTCCGCTTGGGCCTACCAACTGCTCACGATCTTCACCGCTACGGCCGCCACAGGACCTGCTGAAGCTGAGCCGAGCCTGCTCTTTGGCTTTGCCACTGCTCTTCTCCTCGGTCTGATGTTCGCCATGGTTGCTGCGGTGACATTTGCCGTAAAGAACGACTCACGCACTGCACCGCTCTCCTTCGCCATCGGAACAGGAATGATTGCCTTTGTCAGCCTTTGCGGCCTGGCCGGTCACCCGTCTTCGACCTGGCTCGGCGATCTTGCCTTCGGCGCAGTCGTTGCCGTGGGCAGCGTTGCGGTCTTTGCACGCCGCGCCTAGTTCTACAAACCGGTTGTGAAAAAGCGAACGGTTTTTCTCGTCGCGGTCCTACTCGGCGCAATCGTCGGCGCAAGCTTGCTCCAATTCGTTCTACTCGCTAGGTAGCGCTACGAGGCTGCCGCTGAGGTACACCGGTTTTGTATTTCGCCGATGCCTTCGATAGTGATCGTCAACTCGTCGCCGTCGACCAGCCACTCGGGCGGAGTGCGCGCCGCGCCCACACCACCTGGGGTTCCGGTGGCGATGATGTCGCCGGGTAGCAGCGTGATCACTTTCGAGATCTCGGCCACGATGTGTGGAACGTCGAAGACCAGTTGATCGGTGTTCGATGACTGTTTGACCTCTCCGTTCACCGCCGACGAGATCGCGAGGCCGCTGCCGTCTCCGAGTTCGTCTGTCGTCGTCATAGCCGGGCCGAGCGCGGATGCATTCTCAAAGGTCTTACCGATGAGGAATTGTGATGTCCGCTTCTGCCAGTCCCGCACCGAGAAGTCGTTGAAGGCGGTGTAGCCAGCGACGTGGTCGAGCGCAGCATCGACCGGGATTGCTCGACCTTCTTGACCGATCACGATGGCGAGTTCGGCTTCCCAGTCGTTGCGCACCGATATTTCAGGTGGTGGGAGCTGAAGGTCGTCATGAGCCCCGATGAGCGCCCCGCTGAATTTGGAGAAACAGGTCGGGAACTCCGGAGGAACGCTTCCCATCTCGGCAATGTGGTCGGCGTAGTTCAGCCCGACGCAAATGATCTTGTTCGGGGTGGTGACGAGCGGCGCCCAATCGGCACCCGCTCTCGAGACACGCTCACCATCGGCGTTGGCCGCCTTTTCTAGCGCATCACTGCGAAGCAGCGCACCGACGTCGGCGTAGTCGAGGATGATCAGTTCATCTCCGTCGACGCGAACCGCCGACGTTTCGGTTCCACCATCGACTCTGATCGTTGCGTACTTCATGGCGCCACTGTAATGAAACTAAGGGCAGTCTGGAGTCTCAATCCGCACATGTGGGTCACAAATGGTGCACAATATCGCTCGTGAACGCAGATTTACTTTTTGTTAAGTGCGGGCTCATCGCCACCGTTGACGATGAACGGCGAGAGATCCGCGGCGGCTGGATTGCATGCACCGACGGCATCATTACCGCGATCGGCACCGCAGCCGATCCAACACCCGAGGCGACTCGAACCATCGATGCCAGTGACCAGTTGGTGACTCCTGGGCTCATCAACGCGCACCACCACCTCTTCCAGAACCTCACCCGCGCGTGGGACCCAATGACCGACAAGCCGCTCTTCGGCTGGTTGCAAGCCTTGTACCCAACGTGGACGGCCAACCTCGACGAAGAGGCCGAATACCTCGCTGCGTGGGTTGGACTCGCGGAACTTGCGCTCTCGGGCTGCACGACGTCGACCGATCACCATTACCTCCACCCGCGACGGGCGGGCGACCTTCTCGCAGCCGAAATCAATGCTGCCCAAGACCTCGGCATGCGCTTCCACCCAACCTATGGCTCGATGAGCTTGTCGGAGAAGGACGGTGGCCTTCCGCCAGATGATGCGGTCCTCACCGCGGATGAGATCCTCGCGAACTCGAAGATGCACGTCGAGCGGTGGCACGACCCAAGCCATGGATCGATGATCCAGATCGCGCTCGCGCCGTGCAGCCCATTCACCGTCACCCCTGACCTCATGGCTCGCACGGCAGAACTAGCCGAGACGCTCGACGTCCGGCTGCACACGCACCTCGCCGAGAACAGCGAGGATGACGAATTCGCAATCGCCACCTTCGGTATGCGCCCGGTCGATCTCTATGAAGATGTCGGCTGGATGACCGACCGAACGTGGGGTGCACACGTCGTGATGCCGAACCCCGAAGAGGTCGCTCGCCTCGGTGCTGCCGGAGTCGGCATTGCGCACTGCCCGAGCTCAAACATGATCCTCAGCTCGGGCATTGCCCCAGTGGTCGACCTCCGTCGAGCTGGCTGTCACGTGGGTCTCGGTTGTGACGGATCGTCCTCGGCAGATAGCGCGTCGCTCTGGCAAGAAGCACGTCTGGCGATGCTGCAGGGAAAGCTGAAGTCGGGAGCCGACGCGATGACGGCCCGGACTGCGCTCGAGGTTGCCACGCGTGGCGGAGCAGGCTGTCTCGGTCGAGCGGGCGAGTTGGGCGAGATCTCGGTTGGCGCGGTGGCCGACCTCGCGGTGTGGAAGCTCGATGGACCGATCTTTGCTGGCGTCGTCGATGACCTCATCGAAGGTTGGCTTCGCACTGGTCCACATCATGTGTGGCACACCGTCGTCAACGGGGAACTCGTCGTCGAGAAGGGCTCCCTCGTGAGCCTCGCCCTCGAAGAGAACCTCAGCCGACACGCCCAAGCCGCCCGCCGGTTCCAAACCCCCTAGACGGGGTCAAACCTCATCGGCTATCCGAGTAGTTCCGCGACTGCGCCCTCGAGTTCGGCCAACCGACTCTGGGCAACATCTCGATCTCGGTCAATCGCCTCGAGGTATGCCTTTACCTTCGGCTCTGTGCCCGATGGTCGGATAATCACTCGCCCACCCTCAAGTTCGTAGATCAACACGTTTGAGGCAGCGAACTCTTCGGTTCCGTCAATGAGGTCGACGATCAACGTTACGGGGAGCGAACCAATTGCTGCGACCGAGGTGGAGCGAAGGCTGTCCATCACCGTCGTCATCTTCGTCATCGCGTCGTCTCCGTCGAAACGAATTGAGCGCTGGCTGTTGAGATGAACGCCGTAAGCCCGGTGAATGCCTCGGAGCACATCGTCGACCGTGGCGCCCTCGGGGAGGGTCGCCACAATCTCGGCAAAGGCCACTCCAGAGGAAATGCCGTCCTTGTCGCGAATCGTGGGATTCACTGCGTAGCCGAGAGCCTCTTCGTAGGCGAAGAGCAGCGGGCTATCGTCTGCGTCGGCGGCTCGGGCCAACCACTTGAAGCCGGTAAGTGTGGTGTGGCACGTGACGTCGGCCGCCGTTGCGATCTTTCCGAGCAACGAAGACGACACGACGGTGGTCGCGACCGACCCGCCGTTCGTCGAATCGAGGAAGTAGCCGAGGATCTGGTTGCCGAGCAATACGCCGATCTCATCTCCGGTCAGCCGTTCCCAACCAGTCTCGCGACGAACCGCGACCGCTAGGCGGTCAGCGTCGGGGTCATTTGCAAGGACGAGGTCGGCGTTCTCACGGTCGGCAAGCGCTGTCACAAGATCGAGTGTTCCCGGCTCTTCGGGGTTCGGAAACGGTGCAGTAGGGAAGTCGGGGTCGGGCTCGTGCTGTTCTGGGACCGAGAGCACTCGATGGCCAGCGGCCTCCAGAGCGCGAACGAACAGGTCGCCGCCGACGCCGTGCATCGCGGTGTAGGCAATCGTGAGCCCTCCCTCGGACACATCTCGCCTCGCCGCTTCGGAGATGGTGGAGAGGTAGGCGTCGATCTCGCTATTGCCAAGTAGTTCGACCGAATCGGGAAGTGAGGCGTCGACCTCTTCTGGCCACGGGAGGCTCTCCATGGTTGCTTCGATCTGTACGGCATCAGCGGTGAGGATCTGGCCGCCATCGGAGGTGTAGACCTTGTAGCCGTTGTCGGTCGCCGGGTTGTGGCTCGCGGTAACCACCACTCCCCCAGCTGCGCTCGAACGAACGATCTGGTGTGCGACCACCGGGGTCGGCACGGGATCTGCGAACAGCTGTGGCCTGTGGCCGGCTTCGGTGAGCACTCGGGCAGTGACCGCAGCGAAATCTGCACTCCCATGGCGAGCGTCTCGCCCGATGATGAAGGTCGACGCTGGCGGGAGCCATTGGGCGATCGCCATGGCCACCTGCTCCACGACCTGGGTATTCATCCGCATTGGCCCATCGCCGAGTGGTGCCCGGAGGCCTGCGGTTCCGAAGCTCAGTCGTTCCGCCATTGCACTTACGCCGATGCGTCGGCGGCGACTGCGGTTCGCAGGCCGAGTTCGAGCATCTCGTCGACGGTGAGTTGGCGCTCATCAGAGCTGAGTTGTTCTCCGGTGACGAGGTGGTCGGTAAGGGTGAACATCGAGAGCGCTTCGGCGCCTTCGACTGCGCAGATCGAATAGAGCGCTGCGGTTTCCATCTCGACGGCCAGCACCCCAGCTGCGGTGTGCATCACCTGAGCATCGTCGTTCGCTTCGTAGAAGATGTCACTAGTGAAGACGGTGCCCAGCGCGAGGCTCACACCATTCGAGGCACTCACGTCAGTCACGACGTCGAGCATGCGAGGCGTCGCGGCGATCGGCGTGGGAGCCCCGATCAGTTCGGGGAGGTTCGAGTTTGTGACCGCATTGGTGGCCACGACGATCTGACGGAGTTGCAGGTCGGGCTGGTACACGCCAGCGGTTCCGACCCGGATGATGCGAGACACGTCGTAGTGGCGAAGCAGTTCGGTGATGTAGATCGCAGCCGATGGGATTCCCATGCCCGACGCCATAACCGAAACTCGGTGGCCTTCGAAAGTGCCGGTAAAGCCGAGCATGCCTCGTACGTTCGTGACCTCTTCTGCATCTGCGAGGAACGTGTCGGCGATGTGCTTGGCACGGAGCGGGTCTCCGGGCATCAGTACGGTCGATGCAAAGGCTCCGTCGGCGGCGTTGATGTGGGGCGTGGTCACGACGGAGAGTCTACGGCACGAGGGCTAATGCTGAAGAGAAAGCCGACCCGCCGTCTTGGGCTGGCCCCAAGCGAAAGACAGTTAGCTAGCGCAACCGGCGAAGAAGCTATCTACTGCTGGTGTCACCAGCTCTTCGCCTTCGATGCCGAGCATGGTGTTGACCTCGCCGTGGTCGTAAGGGCTGACGTCGGCAACGGTGGCAACAGCGCCGCCATCAACGAGGGTTGCGGCGAGGCGTTCGGAACTGTCGATTCGCTCGTCTCGCCCTCGGGTGACGATGAGGAAGTCGGGTGTTTGCTCGTCCGCGTGTTGTTCGGCTTGGAGGGTGGGCGATCCGTCGACCAGCGCGGCTTGTCCGGGGAACGCAAGGTCGATGATGTCGACTTCCCATGGTGGTGGGTCGGTGAGGTCTTGGGTGACCGAGTCGAGGCTCACGACGCAGCTCACGTCGGACAGCGAGCGTCCGTGCTCCTCGAGCAACGAGGGGTTGGTGCCCACGATGCTGACGAGATGGGCTCCCGACGAGTGGCCGATCAGAGAGACGCGGGTGGGGTCGACGCCGAGGTCGTCGGCGTTGTCGATTACCCAGGCCGTAGCGGCGGCGACATCGCTACCGAAGTCGGGCCAGCGAGTGTCGTTGTCTTCGGCTGCGAGTCGGTAATTGGCCGAGATGAAGACAAAGCCGTCGTCGATGAAGTGATCGGCTTTCACGTTTGTGGCGGTGGTTCGTTTGTCGCCGGCCTGCCACGATCCGCCGTGTACCCAGATAACGGCTGGGCAGCCCTGAGCGGTCGGTGAAGCCTGGACGTCGAGGCTGAGATCGTTGGCGTCGACTCCGAGGTCGATGAGGCTTTGGTCGAGTTCTCGATACTGGTGGGTGACGATGCCTTCGCTCGGCGTTGTGCACGACGGCGGCTCGGTGCTCTCGGCGGCCGTATCGACCGTTCCCGAGCATGCGGCGGCAAAGAGTCCGAATGCGAGCAGGCCTGCCGAGTTCCGAATCATCGGTAGTAATTATGCCTTTACCGGCGAGCGAGGACTTGTCGCTCAGATGGTGGGAGGTATTCAGCTGCACGTCCGAGGTCCTTGTGGATGAATCCGTTGACCTTGGTGATCTGGCTGATCGAGAGGTTACCGAGTCCGGTCACTCGCTTGACCTGGCGCTTCTGGTCGCTCTTGGGAGCGACCCGGTGCGAGGAGTCGTCGATGAGGCGGGCGTTAACTTTCGTGCCGTCGAGTTCTCGGACACCAGCGGCGTCGGTGAAGACGACGGAGGCGACCTTGCGCTGTTGCGCTTGGATGGACAGGTCGGTGAGAGAAACTTCTTCAGGGTCGAACCAGACGGTGGTGACTTCGTGGCCGCCCATGAACGCTGCTTGGGTGGCGACGACGCCGTCGATCTGACCGAGTTCCATTTCGCCTACCCAGAAGCAGGGTTGTGCGAAGTGTGCGAGTTGGAGGCGTTCGCTGTTCTCTTGCTCAATCAGGCGAAGGTATGCCGGGATTGGTCGGCCGGACTTCTCAAGCGTTTCGATCATACGGTCGACCAGCGGTCCGGTCTCCCAGACACGGTCTTTGCGAGGAATGATGTCGTTCGTGTCGGAGTCGAGGAACCGGACGACCTGAAAGTTCCATGCGGGCTCTCCGAAGGACTTGAGAACCTCAGCGTCGTAGCCGCCGGTGTTGTTGTGGATGAGGAGCGGCACGAACGCTTCTTCGATGCCGTCAACAACCACACGGTTGGAGAGAACGTCCTTGCCGAACTGCTTGCACCCGGAACAGCCAGGTACCTCTTGGAACAGCGCAAAGATTGGTTTGCCGGATTCTTTGGACAGCTCGACAGCATCGTCAAGACTGCGAAGCCAATCAACAACCCCAACCTCAACAGGCTGGCCGGTAGCGCTCTTTCCAAGAAGTGTTCGAAGGTTCATACAACAACAAACGCAGGCAAAACAAAGAATGTTCCATCAAAAGAGCCAGTTCAGATCCCTGTAACTTTCAAAGCGCCATGGTCAATCCAAGGGTCAGACCCCAGAATTGACCACCGAGGCGGCTACTCGTACGCCACCCTTCTTCAAACCATTGAAATATCAACGAACTAAGGACCAAAGGTAAACCAGGGGGTCTGACCCCTGGATTTACCTCTGCCAGCTCCGTGGCACTGGAACGGCCCCCGGAGGGGACGAGAACTCGGGGTAGTCAGCGAAAATCAGCTGCGGAGCAGCTTCGCTGCCTATCCCGTGTTCCTGAGTCCGGCGGCTACGCCGTTGATGCTGAGTAGGAACGCGCGGCGGATGCGGCGCGCGGCGATGCCTTCGGGTGTCTCAGCGTCGATGTCGGTTGTGGACGAGCGCATCTCTTTGAGCAGGTTGACCTGCAGCACGTTGAGTGGGTCGAGGTAGTAGTCGCGTACTTCGAGGGTGCGGCGCAGTACTGGGAGATCGCCGAGCAGGTCGCTTCCGGTGACGGTCTTGATCATCTCCATGGTGCGTTGGTGCTCGTCGACGATGACGTCGTAGAGGTGGTGGTGCTCGGGGTCGACGAGGGTGTCGACGTAGGTGCGGGCGATGCCGAGGTCGGTTTTCGACAGGGTCATCTCGACGTTGGAGAGGAAGGTGCGGAAGAAGCGCCACTTGGCGAACATCTCGGTCATGGCGTCGCCGTGACCCGCATCGAGCGCTGCTGCGAGTCCGCTTCCGACACCGAACCAGCCGGGCACGATTTGGCGGGACTGGGTCCAGCCGAAGACCCACGGGATGGCACGAAGGTCGTCGATTCCGCTCATTGCTCCCGAGCGACGGGCAGGGCGAGAACCAATGTTGAGCGCGCCGAGTTCTTCGACGGGTGTCGACGTGGTGAAGTACGGGACGAGGCTCGGGTCTTCGATGAACTTGCGGTAGGCGGCGAATGCTTCGGTGGAGACGGTCTCCATGACCCCGCTCCACTGATCGCGAGCTTCGATGCCGATGCGGCTTTCGGTGTGCATGACCGTGTGCTCGAGCATGGCCGAGTAGGCAAGGTCGAGGTTGCGTCGGGAGAGCTTGGGGCGACTGTACTTATCGGCGATGACCTCACCTTGTTCGGTGGTCTTCATGAGTCCGGTAATGACGCCGGAGGGTTGGGCGAGGATGGCATCGTGGGTTGGGCCGCCGCCTCGACCAACGGTGCCGCCGCGACCATGGAACACGGGGATATCGATGCCGTGACGCTCGGAGAGCACGCGAACGGTGCGCAGGGCCTTATGGATTTCCCATTGTGAGGTGGCGATGCCGCCGTCCTTATTGGAGTCGGAGTAGCCGACCATGACTTCTTGGACGTTGCCACGAAGTTCGACGATTCGTCGGTAGCTCGGGTCGGCGAGGAGTGCGTCCATGACGCGTTCCATTGCGCGGAGGTCGCCGATGGTTTCAAAGAGGGGCACGAACCCAATGCGGGCGATATCGCGGCTCAGATCGATGAGGCCAACCTCTCGGGCCAGTACCGCTGGGGCGAGGAGGTCTTCGGGGCCTTGGGTCATCGAGACGATGTAGGTCTCGACGATCGAATCACCAAAGCGGTCCATTTGTTGGCGGAGCGTGGTGACGAGGCTCAGCGCATCGTCGAAGTCGGCAGTACCGGCGGGAGCGAATGGGCGGGAGTGTGCCAGTTCGGCGCTGAGCAGAGAGAACCTGCCCTCGGCATCGTCGGGGTATGGCGTTCCGACGCTTTCGAAGAGTCGGGTCAGGGCGGCGTGGTGCTTGTCGGTGTGTTGACGGATGTCGAGCGTGGCGAGGTGGAAGCCGATCGTGTGGACGAGGCGTCGCAATGACCACAGCCGACCGTCGGCGACGTTGTCCGCTCCCGATGCGCGCAGTGAGGCGTCCATTCGGTCGAGGTCTTCTACGAGTTGACCAGCGTCGCTGTATGCCGCACCAGCAGCAGCGCCATTGCTCGTCATCTTTCGTTCGGTGGCGGCAAGACGGCCATCGATGATGGTGCTCACCATCCGGTATGGCTGGTCGGCGATTAGTGGAGACACGTTTGCGACGATTGTTGGAAACTCGGCAGATTGCGACGAAATCCACTCGGCAAGTTCGTTAGTGACGGGGCGAATTCGCCCGGAGACACTGAGATCGACCGAGAGTTCCTGGACGCGGGTGCGGAGCAACCGCAGGGCGCGCTGACGCTGAAGGATGAGCACTTCGTTGGTGACCTCAGCGGTGACGAACGGGTTGCCATCGCGATCGCCACCGACCCACGATCCGAAGCGAATCGGTGTCAGGTCTGCGTCGAGGTCGACGCCGCGCGCTTTGGCGAGGTGGTCGAGATCGGACCAGACGAGCGGCAACGCGTTAGCGACGAGCCCTTCGACGTAGAAGATGATCGAGCGAGCCTCGTCGACCGGCGTTGGCTTCACCGAGCGCAACTCGTCGCTCAGCCAGAGCAGATCGATGATCTCGCCGGTGCGAGCGTCGATTCGAGCCTGGCTCGCTGCTGTTGCCATCTCGCGACTGCCCAGCAGGTCGGCGATTTCGGCGCGCTTTTCAAGTACGGAGCGACGGGAGGCTTCGGTGGGGTGCGCGGTGAACACCGGGCGGTACTCGACATTGCTGAGTTGCTCTGTCCATGTCTCTGCATCGACGCCAGCTTCGTCTCCACGGGCGAACGTGTCGTAGAGCTCACCATTGCCCTCGGTCTTGAGGCGCAATTCCTCAACGCGGTGGACCTGCTCGGCAACGTTCGCAAGGTGGAAGTAAATCGTGAAAGCGCGAACGAGAAGGATCGCATCGACCTCGCTGAGGCCTTCGATGAGCGAACCGAGCGCCGCCCGTGAGTCGGTGTTGCCCTCTCGGGTTTCTCGGGCCAACGAACGCACCTTCTCGACAAGTTCAAGGAACTCATCGCTCACGTTTCGTTGGATTGTTTCGCCGAGCTGGTTGCCGAGCCGTCGGATGTCGGCTCGCAGCTCGTCGTGGCGTTGTTCGGCAGAAGCCGCTGGTTGACCGGAGGGGGCTGAAGTTGTCACCTGATCAGCCTAGAGAGCGCCTCGCCCGCCCACTATCGCGATTCGAAGATGCCGCTGAGTCGAAGGCTCAGGTGTTACCGCGCTGAGTCGAAGGCTCAGGTGTTACCGCGCTGTGCCGAAGGCTCAGGTGTTACC
>CAZBTI010000001.1:80399-93661 GCA_964494395.1 uncultured Acidimicrobiales bacterium
GTGCCGAAGGCTCAGGTGTTACCGCGCTGTGCCGAAGGCTCAGGTGTTACCGCGCTGTGCCGAAGGCTCAGGTGTTACCGCGCCGTGAGCGGCGACTGCTGCGTCCCGATCTGCGGGCTCTTGATATTGGGGAGTGTCGAAGCGCTCGGTGCGATGGTCCTTCAGCTCGCGGGCCCCGTCCTTCCACGGTTCGCCCCACTCGTGGTCGAGTGGCACGATCGTTCCCGGTTCGGTTGCAATCTGAGCTTGTTCGAGTGCACTTCGAGCAATAGCTAACTGCACGTCTGGAGCGTTTGGTGGCCCGGCGGTATTGCCGAGTGGGAAGTCGGTGAACACCGCCCGAGGAGCAACCACCGATTCGGTGATCGACCACGCCGAGGTGATCGAGGTGGTGACGATGCCTTCGGCTTCGAGCGCTCGCGAAATCAGCCCAACTGACTGATGACAAACCGGTCAAACCGGTACGAGCAGCGCAATATCAGCCTCGAGTTCCTTGACGCGTTCGACGATCCCCGGCACGAGGGTCTCGTGGAGACGACGTTGACTGTAGATCCCTCCCATGAAGGTGAGCCCGACCTCTGCAACCTCGCCGATCTCGCCGTTTGCTGCCATGGTTCGAACCGCATCGATTGGAAACACGGCGTTGACATCGGCCTTCGCCGATGTTTCGTCGTAGGCGAAATGGGTGATCCGAAGTTCATTTCTGGGCGTATCCATCGGGATCTCCCGAAAGGTCACATCGTCTTTATGGGTAAACCCAACATCGCCGACGGCATACACCCCTCCCGAGGCAATCACCACGACTCGACTCTCGGACAACGGCTTCTTCGGCGTGCTGAAGGGTGTTGCTTCCTGGCGATTGTCGGCCCATCGATACTCGGAGTAGCCGAGCGAGGCGTAGGTGTCGCGAGTGACGGCGATGTAGTCGACCGGGTCGTCTGGGAGTTCTGCCATTCCCGCAACCTAACGCGGGGAGCTTCAGCTAGAAGAATGGGCTGACGAACACCTCGGGTTCTGGCTCGGGAACGGCCACTGGCGTCCGCGATTTTCGTGGCCCAAGGCGCAGACTGCGCATCGCCCATGCTCCAAGGAGCGGACCGGGAGCGAGGACCAAGAACGCCCAACCCCATCCTGCGGCTTGCTCGATGATCGGCACGAGGAAGATCGTCAGAACAGTGAGGATGAAACCGACCGCCAACTGAATGGTAAGTGCCGTACCGACGCAATTCTCGTCGACCACCTCGGTGACGATGACCGAGAACTGTGCACTGTCGGCCACGACCCAGAAACCCCAGAAAATGGCGACCCCGAGAACCACCACCTGCGGAGCGTCGACGAGGAACCCCGTGACGATCGCGACCGAAGCCGACCACCGCATTGCTAGCGCAGCTGCATTGGCTCGGCTCTCTCGATCGCTCTGCAGGCCCGAGTAGACCGAGCCAAAGGCGCCCGCTCCAATCACGACGAAGGCAGCGAGGCTCGCTTGCTGACCCGAGGGAAACACGTCGCTGAGGAATACAGCAACCCATGCCCACATGGCATAGAGCTCCCACATGTGCCCGAAGTAGCCAGCGCTCGCCAGCTGAAACTCTCGTGTCTTCATCACTTCCACCACGTCGCGTGGATTGAGTGTCGAAGTCCTCTCCATAAACGGGCCGTCATGACACAAGCGGTCAGCGACCAGGCCGCCGGCGACGGTGAGCAGCGACACGATGGTGAGGGTCAACTCCCACCGCAGACCACCTGCGGCATTCACGAGGTGAGGGAGAGCTGAACCAATGGTGATTGCGCCGACGATGAAACCGAGCGCGAGCCCGCGCCCTTCCCGATACCACGCCGAGATTGCCTTCAGGGCAGGCGGATAGACCGCTGCGAGACAGAGGCCGGTGAGAAAACGGCCGATCAGGCCAATGGCGAGAGTGTTGCCGATGACGACGGAGAAATTGGCCAGTGCGGCGCCGATGGTGCCAAGGAGAATGAGCCGCCGCGGCGGTATCCGGTCCGCAAGCTTAAGCAGTGCCGACAGGACGGCCCCAATGATGAACCCGACCTGCACAACGATGATGAGCAGACTTGCTTCGAACGACGTGAGAACCCAGAGTTCGCGGAGCTGTTCGAGGACAGCTGCGGTCGAGAACCACGACGACATTGCAAGAACGAGAGCGAGCGCGAAGAGGAAGAGCTCGCGCTGTTGATCTGCGGAGATCGTTTCTGTCGGCGTAGCCGCCACGAGGAACTCCCTCCCTTGTCTCGGACTTAGGAAAATTCCTTGAGGGGTTAACCCACCGTGTTCCCGACAAATTCTAGAAATTTGACGGAACTATCGTTGCGCTTCCAGGACCACGAACTTGGCGTTTGACCCAACGTTGTTGGCACTACCGAAGATCTTCTTCAACTTGGCGTGATAGGCGAGGTGACGATTGCCCACGACGACCAACTTTCCGCCTGGACGCAGCACTTTGTGGGCGTCGACAAACATTGACCATGCAACCTCATCTCCCAGCACGCGATCCTCATGGAATGGCGGGTTGACGACGACGAGGTCGACGCTGGCTGGTTCGAGCACGTTCACGAGCCGATGCGCGTGGTGGAAGTCCACTCCCCCTGCGCCTGCGGGCCTGCTCGCCATCCACGATGCAGTCGCCGCCTTGATCGCCAGTGCCGAATCATCGACCGCGTGCACGTGATGTTCGACCGCGGCCTGGTCGGCAATTGCGGCCAAGTAGAGGCCGACGATGCCATTACCGCAACCGAGGTCGACGACCCGGAACGGCGCGCCGTCGATCGCTGCGTCCTCGGGGATCAACTCGTCGATGGACCGAAGTGAATCGAGCAGCAGGCTGGTACCAGGATCGAGTTTGTTCGGCGAGAAGCCGCCACCGTGGTTGATGAGTGTGTGGCCGTGGGCCTTCCACGTCTTTGGCCATGGGTTCGGCCGAGGCGTGCGATCGGCAGCGAGTACGACTTGAATGAGCCGCGCCTTCTTCTTCGCAAGCGACGTGGTGGTTGGCCCAATGACCTTTTCGAACGCATCGATCGTCGAGGTGTGGATGTGCTTGGCCATGCCAGCGCCGATGATTCGCGTGCTCGCCGTGAGGTGTGGGCGCAGTATGTGCAGAATCTCAACGAGCTGCGGTGTGGCTTTCGGAATCTTGATGATGACGAGGTCGAATGGCTGATCGGACATGGTCTCGTCGAGATCGAGGATCGACTGGACCCGCACTCCCGCAACTACCTCGGGGGTGAGGTTGCTGGCTTCGAGGTTCTCCGAGATCGCCTGTCGACCAGCGGCCGATTCGTTGATGACGATGGGGCCAAAGGATGCAAGCCCACAGGCGAGCGCTCCAAAGCTATCGCCGATGATGATCGTGTTCGCACCTTCGATATCGGCCTCGATGGTCGCAAGGTCGGCGAGATCGTCGAGCACATACTCATCGGCTGCATCCCAGGCACGTAGTGGCCGCTTTCCGGCGCGAGGCACCCGGGACAGCGTAAAGCTGCCCTTTCCGACATTGAGCGTGTCCATCGATGATGTCTACGAGGGCGGAGGCTCGATCGCCAACATGCGGGCGGCTTCCATGAAGTCGATCGCATGCAGCGTGCTGACAGTCGTCAAGTTAAGGCCGTCAACTCCATCCATACCGTGAGCACCGAGCGCTGAACCCTGAGACAAGCGCACGGCCTGTCGGTTGATCGCCTGCTCGAAGAGATTTCGGGCGTATCGGGCGTTGCCGAACTCTTCGCCTCGAGGAGCGTCGCCGAGAATGAGCGAGAGGACCGATTCGACATCTGGGTCGAGTTTGTAGTCGGCGTCCCCGACAAGCTTGTTGGTGATCGCGACGAGCTCATCACCGCTGTAATCGGGGAACGTGATCTCGCGAGCGAACCGAGACCGAAGCCCCGGATTCGATTTGAGGAAGTCGTTCATGAGTCGGGGATAGCCAGCGACGATGACGACCAGACGATCACGGTGATCTTCCATCCGCTTGATCAGCGTTTCGATCGCCTCTCGACCAAAGTCGTTCCCGAGCACGCCGGCCGGAGACAGGCTGTAGGCCTCATCGATAAAGAGGACGCCATCGAGTGCTCGCCGGACGGCCTTGTTGGTCTTGTTCGCGGTGTGGCCGACGTATTGTCCGACCAGTCCAGCCCGGTCGACCTCGACGAGGTGACCCTTTTTCAGAAGACCGAGCGCCCCGTACATCTCGCCGATCAACCGGGCGACCGTGGTCTTGCCCGTACCCGGGTTGCCGAGGAACACGAGGTGCTGGCTAGTCGGTACTTCGGCCAGGCCGTGGTCTTGGCGGCGCGCTTGCACCTGAAGGAAGGCAATCTGGGTTCGAACCTGTTCCTTGACTGTGTCGAGCCCGACGAGGGCATCGAGATCTGCCTGAATTTCTTCTAACGGGCGTGTTTGGGTCGCGAGCGCACCCGTTCCGAGGCCAATGTTGCTCAAGCGTTCATCGAGGCCAGACTCAGCTGCCTGCTTCTTCACCGTGTCCGCGGTCTTCTTCATGTTGACAGCGGTTTGCTGCAGCTTCTTCTTGAAACGCTCAACGTTAGACACAATAGAACGCTAGCCGTGCGGGCCGCGTTTGGAGCGGTAAGCCACCAGTTGCTTCGTGTCGGCCATTTGCGGTGCGGGCCTTAGGCCGCGATATCGGCTTGCAACCTCGTCACGATGTAATCAAAGAGTGACAGAAGCGTTGCCTTTACCGATTCCCAGTCTCGGGCATCGCAATCGACAACCGGGACCTCATCGGGAACGCCGAGAGCGCCACGAATATCGTCGAGTCCATGATCGACATTTCCGTCGAATCGGTTGGCTGCAATAACGAAGGGAATCCCCTTCTTCTCGAAGTAGTCGATCGCAAAGAAACAGTCTTGGAGGCGGCGAGAGTCGAGCAGCACGACAGCGCCGAGGGCACCTTGGCTGAGATCGTCCCACATGAAGCCGAAGCGGCTCTGGCCAGGGGTACCGAAGAGAAACAGAACGAGGGCATCATCGATGGTGAGACGGCCAAAGTCCATGGCGACTGTCGTCGTGGTCTTGGTCGACACCTTCGTGACGTCGTCGATACCAACGCTGGCACCGGTGATGGCCGCCTCGGTACGAAGTGGTTCGATCTCGGAGACGGCACCGACGAAGGTGGTCTTGCCGACGCCAAAGCCGCCAGCGACGACGAACTTGGCCGAGACCTGTGAGTTTGATTCAGACATTTCTTACAGCTCCCGGACCCTGTTGATAATCCTGGTCATGATGTCGATGTTCTGCACCGTTGACGTGCCAGCCGACGAGTCGACCGTTGCGTGAGCGGCGAGAAGCTGTTCGTCAATCATCTGACTGACGAGCGTCATCGTTGTTCCTATCGGCAGCTTTAGGTGAGCTGAAAGCTCTGCTACCGAAATTGGCTTTTCCCGAGCCATATCCAAAAGCGCCTGTTTTTCAAAGCGCGCCTTCGCCTCAGGATTTGTTACTTCGACCAGCGTTTCCAGGCGTACAGAAGCCTGCGTAGTCGTCTTTCCTTGGGTAATCACAAACGGCCGCGTGCGCGGGGGTTCGTCTTCTTCGAAGACTACGCCGTCATCCCAGTCGTCTCTTCCCATTGCTCTGTTACGCCATTATTGAATTCTGAAGCTCTGCGATCAGTGCTGGCGATAGAACCTTGCCGGCGCGGTCGGAGAATACGGTCATTTCATAGGCAACACCGCCGAGGTCGGCGTTCTTGCCCGAGATCACTCCGAGAACGGCACCGTGGCCAATGTTCGCGATGAGCAGGAAGCTCCGTCCCATCTCGATCATGACCCGCTGCACTTCGGTTTCACCAAAGCAGTTGGCAGCACCGTGGATGAGGCTCGAGAGCCCTGCGGTGATTGCGGCGAACTGGTCGGCGTTTGCCTCTGGGAGATCCTCGGACGTGGCGAGCTTGATGCCGTCAGCCGATACTGCGAGTGCGTGGTGAACGCCCTCGGTCTGATCTACAAAGTTGTTCAATAGCCATGCGAATGCTTCGCCTGGATTCTGGTCGCTCACGAGTTATCTCCTTCGTCTGAGCTGACGTCATCGAGTCCTGCTGCGACGCCTGAGGCGAAGCTGCTGAAGGCACTCGCGCCTGCATTCTCTGATTCATCTGCATCTTCATCGCCGAGTGCGAGAGGAAGAACGCTTGGCCCTTCATCGACTTCTTCGATTGCTGCACCCGCATCACGGGTTGGAAGGCCACCGAAGGCACTAGCGCCCTCGGAATCGTCAGCCTCTTGTTCGATCTCTGATTCTTCTGGCTGATCGGCGGTCGCCTGGACGACCTCCATAGGAGTCGCCTCACGAGTCGATGAGGAATCGAGCTTGGTCAGTGGCCAGCTTCCCTCGTCTACCGATGCGTCGTCGGCACTGGTCTCGTCGGCTGCTTCGGCGTTCTCTTGCTCAGCCTCGGCCACGCCTTTGTCCTTGGACTTGGACTTGTTCTTGGACTTCGACTTGCTCTTGGACTTGTTCTTTTCCAACGACTTCAGCGGAGCAGGAACGATAGCTGATTCGTCATCGTCAGCGGTTTGCGCTGAAGTCTCTTCGAGCTCGTCAGCAGCAGAGTCCTCGGTGAGGTCCTCTGACATTGTTTCAACGGAGTCATCTTCGGAGACGGCGATTGGGTCCACCTCACGAACAGGAAGTTCGCTCGCTGCGTCAGGCACTGGAAGTTCGTCAGACGCAACATCGGTCGACGACCCACCACCGAAGAAGTCCGAAGCGTTGTCGGCGTTAACCGCACCGACGCTCGCTGGGGCCTGAATTGGGTTCTCGCCAACCTCGACTGGGAAGTGGCTCTTCGGAATCGAAACCGTAACGACGGTTCCCTGACCGGAAGTGCTTGCCAGCGATACGTGAACGCCGTGCTGTTCTGCGAGACGTCCAACCACAAACAGACCGAGAAGACGTGATGGCGCCTCATCGAGTTCGGGCGGGTTGGTCACACGTTCGTTGAGGATTGCGAGGTCCGCTTCGTTGATACCGAAGCCCTTGTCCTCGATCAGCAACTCGACCGAGGTGTGTGTTTCGACACCCGAAACAAAAACGGTGGTCGTTGGATCGGAGAACTGGGTTGCGTTGTCGAGCAACTCAGCGAGCATGTGGGTGATGTCGGTTACGACGGCACCGCTCATGTCGATCTCTGGGAGAGCACCGATCTCGATGCGGTCGAAGAACTCGACCTCTGCGAGAGATGCACGAACGACGTTGTCGAAGACGACCGGGCGCTTCCACTGACGTGGAGAGCGGTTACCTGCGAGCACGAGCAACGACTCAGCGTTACGACGCATTCGAGTAGCGAGGTGATCGAGCTGGTAGAGACCTTGGAGGGTGTCTGGGTCCTGCTCGTCGCTCTCGAGTTCGGAGATCATGGTGATCATGCGTTGGTTGAGCTGCTGGTTACGACGACCGAGGCTCACGAACATCTCGGCGACGTTACGACGAGAGCGAGCCTGGTCGGATGCAACCTTGAGAGCACCACTCTGCATTTCGTTGAACGCATCGACGATGGTTCCGATCTCGTCGTCGTTTTCCTTTGGAAGCGGAGCGAGCTCTGGAACTTCATCGGATGCACCAATGGTACGAAGCTTGGCAACAGCTGCTGGCAGGCGGACGTTGGTCACGGTGCTGGCGTTTTCCATGAGACGGCTGAGCGGTCCAACGATCGAACGACCGATGGTGAAGACCATCACGAAGAGGATCAAACTACCGAGGAGTGCGAGGAAGGCGGAGAGCGATCGTGCGGAACTCACTTGTGAGACGCTCTCGCTCACGTCGGCGGCGAGGATGGCCTGACTGTTCTGCGAAGCCTCGTTCCATTCGGTGCGGTTGTGCTCGAGAGCGTCGAGGAGATCGACGCCAGTGAGGGTCGACGTTGCCTGATCGACGAAATCAGCTGGGAGTTCTTGGCCTGAGACGTTGTTCAGTTCGGCTTGGAGAAGTAGCTGAGCCGAGTCGAGGTCGTTGCTTGCGTCAGATCGAGCAGGATCGACGAATGGCTGAGTGCCATCGGAAAGACGGACATCGCCAGCTTGGTCACGAGCAGCAGCGGCTGAACCGAAGCTCGCTACGACACCACGAGCAGTGCTTGCCTCGATGCCTTGGGTCTTGAGGAGCTCAAGGACCGACTCTTCTTGAAGGCGCGAGGCTGTACGGGCATCGTCCATTGCGATGATGGTCAGTACCGAGTCAGCGTCGAGGCCGACGAGAGGCTGTTCAGCAATGCCGAACTCGACTGCGTCGAGCGCATCGTGGTAGCTGTCGAACGCCTCTGGGGTCTCTTCGCCACGGTTCTCCAAGAGTTCGTCTTGGGCAACCGCTGCAACGACCCAACCAGCGGCGTCGCCTTGAAGCTCAATGCGATCGAACGTTGCGTCGGTGATCTCCATGAGATCGGCCACGCCTTCACCGCCACTGAACACGGCGAGGCGCTCATTGGCAATGTCGATCCAAAGATCATCGAGGTTCGAAATCGTCCCTACGGCGACTTGAGCGTCCTCGTTGACCTCGCTTTGCTGATTCTGGTTTCTAATGCCCACGAAGGCGACAACAGCGAGTGCTATTAGCGGCACTGCCATCATCAGGATGAGTCTGCTTCGAATATTCATGGTTCTGTTTGGTCCCCTCGCCTAGAGGCGGTTGAGAATTTCTGCTCGTTTTGCGTCGTACTCGGCCGTTGTGATGAGGCCATCGTTGAATAGTTGGGTGAGTTTGCGGAGCGCTTCCTTCACGTCTCCGTCATCACCTGAGGCTGCCTTTGGGGCTGGTCGACCTTGACCACCACCGCTACCGGGCGAGCCCGGAGCGCCTCCGCCACGACCATTTCCCACGGGTCGGCCGCGATACATGATCTGGCCGCCTGCGCCGCCGCCAGGTGCTCCTGGGGCGCCACCGCCGCCGCCTCCGGGAGCTCCTGAACCATTGCGATCTTTGTCGACTGCGTTCTTGAGAAGTTCAAGGTTTCGCTTCTTACGGTCCTTCGACATATGGTTTCTCCTTTCGTGGGTTGGTGGTTAGTGGGTTGGTATGGAAGAGGTTCGGTATTCGCCGTTATCCGGCGAACTCGTCCTCGTAGAAGGCATCGATTTCGTCTTCGACAAGAGCGTCGGTGTAGTCGACGTAGTCGTCGTTGTATGCCGGCAGTGCGTGCTCGGCGATGTCGAGACCAATCATTTCCTCTTCGACCGAAACTCGGAGCCAGCCGATTTCGCGGAGGACGATGAACATTGCGGCCGAGGCCACGCCGACGAAGCCGAGGATGGCTGCGAGGCCGATGGCCTGGGTTCCGAGGAGGCTGAAGTCTCCGTAGAGGAGGCCAGCAGCACCGCCGCCACCAATCACGGCGTCGGGGTCGGCGAAGATGCCGACGGCGAGAATGCCGTACGAGCCACAGAAGAGGTGAACCGGGATAGCGCCGACAGGATCGTCGATCTTGAACCGGTCGAGTGCGAGTACACCCTGGGTAGCGATGATGCCGCCGATGAAGCCGACGATCATGGCCGAGAAGATGTTGAGGTTAAGCGCACCTGCGGTAATCGACACGAGGCCGCCGAGAACACCGTTACCGATAAGGGTTACGTCTGGAACCTTGAGGGAGAGCCAGGTGGTGATGGTACCGCCGAGGCCGCCGAAGGCAGCTCCGAGTGCGGTGACCGCTGCGACCTGACCGAGCTGGATGTCGGCCGAAAGAATCGAACCGGAGTTGAACGCAAACCAGCTGACGAGAAGGATGAAGACACCGAGAACAGCGAGGGGCACGTTGTGACCCGGGATCGGGATCGAGTTACCTTCGGAATCGAAACGACCAATGCGTGGACCGAGCAGCTTCGCACCGACGAGAGCTGCCATGCCGCCCACGCCGTGGACGAGTGCGCCGCCAGCGAGGTCGATGAAGCCAGACTGTGCGAGCCAGCCATCGAGGTTCCATACCCAGCTAATGGCGATTGGGTAGATGATTGCCGAAAGCATCGCCGAGTAGGTGAAGTACGCCTTGAACTGCACACGCTCAGCCACAGCACCCGAAACAATCGTTGCGGTAGCAGCGGCGAAGCCGGCTTGGAATACGAAGTGGACAGGGAGGGTGAGGTTGCTCGTGTACGGCGCAAGGTCGTCGGGAGCTCCCCACAACCAGCTGAACCCGAACCATGCCGCACCACTGAATGCAATGTGGTAGCCAACGAGCGCGAAGCCCGAGACACCCACAACGAAGTCGAGGAGGTTCTTGAGCATCATGTGTGCTGCGTTCTTTGCACGGGTGAGGCCTGCCTCAACCATTGCGAAGCCCGCCTGCATGAAGACGACGAACATTGCACAGAACAAGATGAACAGGTTGTCTGCAAAGACGCCCGGTACGGAGGTATCAACCTTCGCCGTTTGTGCTGCCACTGGTGTGGCTTGCAGGAGTACTGCCGCTAGTACGGCAAACCCTGTGATCCGCTTTTTCATTGAGCTTTCCTTCCAGTTCCGCGTGCGCTCGGTATCGGACGCGGTTTCGGTGTGTACCGAATAAATCGACGTAGAGTGAGGTCGTTGGATGGTCCGGAAGGACTAAAGACTGTTAATTTCCCGAGGAAGATCGCCCTATTGGGGGGTTGCAGCTGGCCTGCACAAACCGTCGTCGAAGGACGCAGCTGAGCGGTACTGTTCGCGGATTCCATCAGATACAGAATCGGCGCGTGGTTCGGTCACCTGAGTCCTTTTCAGCGACCAAATCGAGGGAATTTCATCGAAAGTGGCGTCGTTTGCGCAAACGGCCGCCTGCACGGCAGCACCGGTGGCTACGGTTTCGTCGGTTTCGGGCACGTGAATCTCACGTTGAGTAATATCAGCTAACCGTTGGCGGTACGCCGCCGAGCGCGCCCCGCCACCCACGAGCATCAGACGCCCGTTAATCGATCCGCCACAATCCTCGAGCGCGCTGAGCCCCTCCAAGAGTCCACATATGACACCGTCGTGGGCTGCGCGGGCGAGGTGTTCGCGACTGGTCGAATTGGTGAGACCGACCATGATTCCCGACGATTCGGGGCGGTTGGGAGTTCGTTCACCGTCGAAATAGGGCACGAGAACGGGTGAAATGGCTTCGGTGCCAGCCGAAAGCGCCATTTCGCTCAGTCCAGAGGCATCGGTTCCGAGCCAGGAGGCAACGGTATTGGTCACTTTCGTGGCATTGAGGGTGCAAACCAACGGGAGGAACCCGCCCGTTGCATCGCTAAACCCGGCAACGGCACCGCTCACGTCGGTCGTACGTTGGCTCGACTTTGCATACACCGTGCCCGACGTGCCGAGCGAGAGCACCACGTCGCCCACGCCTAAGCCGAGGCCGAGCGCTGCGCCCATATTGTCTCCGGTCCCGGGGCCGACGATGGTCGTTGGCGACAACCCAAGTTCGCTGGCGACATCGCCCTGAATCTGGCCCGCGACTTCGTCGGGGCCAAGAACCTTCGGAAGTAGGTGTTCGAGGTCGGTCGATGAACCAGTCGCTGCCCGCAGTGGTTCTTGGAGATACGAACCGCTGTTCCCATCGAACCACCCCGTCCCTGATGCGTCACCTCGATCGGTGACGTGCTCTCCCGACAGCCGCCACGTCAGATAGTCGTGCGGCAACATGATCTTGGAGATTCGTTCGATGACGTCGGGTTCGTGTTCGGCGACGTAGGCAAGTTTGGTGACGGTGAAGGCCGCCACGGGAACCGATCCGGTGTTGTTTGCCCACCAGTCGGCTCCGAGCTCGGTGACGAGACGATCGGCATTGGGAGCCGACGTCGTATCGTTCCACAGCTTTGCGGGACGCAGCGAGGCTCCAGACTCGTCGACGAGGGTAAGACCGTGCTGTTGGCCAGCGACCGAGATCGCGACCGCCTCGGAACGTCGATCACCCAGCTGCTGGCAGGCATCGACCAGCGCCGACCACCACGCTTTTGGGTCTTGTTCGGAAACCGGGGGTTGGGTGGGTGGGTGCTCGGACTTACCAGTGCTGACGAGTTCACCCGTTTCTGCGTTGCGGAGTTCCGCTTTTGTGGACTGGGTTGACGAGTCGATTCCGATTACTAGAGCCATTGCTAATGCATAGCAAACAGTACGCTTCGCAACCGTGACGAGCTCTCAACCAACACCCCCGTCCGGGCAGGATCTGGCAAAGGCCGCGGCAAAGCGGATCATGTCGGCGCTCTACCCCGATGTCGACATCAGCATCGACGCCGACGGACGGGTGACCGGCCGGGCACTCTTTGCTCCAGAGAGGGAACACACCGGCGCTCCCGGTTGGGTGCAGGGCGGGCTTTCGGCCACGGTGCTCGACTTCGTTGCGGCCCGAACTGCCAAAGCCACCCTCGACTCTTCGGTAGCCACAGGCACGCTCGACATTCGCTACCGTCAACCGGTCCTTATCGAGGGTGGCCCCTATGACGTGGTTAGCTCCTGCGATTCGGCTCGGTCGAGAACGGTGCGGGTGCAAGCTGCGATCTTGAGCACCGATGGCCGCCCACTCGTGGAAGCGAACGGCCTGTTCGTGGGCGTCACTCGAGATGGCCCCACAGCCACACCTATCGAAGATGTTTGAGCGCCTCGCGCTTGCTTAGCCCCGATAGCGATTCGTCGTGATCTTCGACAAACGCCAGCACTGCTTCGGGGTTTGTCCTGGCGTACTGGCGTAGCGCCCACCCAATGGCCTTGCGAATGAAGAACTCCGAACTGTCCATCGTCATCGTGCAGTACGTAAATAGGCGGTTCACGTCGGTGTTTTCCCGGTACATGAGCTGATGAAGAATCGCTGTTCGGCAAAGCCACATCTCGTCTGTGTCATCGGCCGATTCGATCCAGTCATCCATGACATGGACGAGGTCTGGGTGGTTTTTCACCAACGTGCCAACGGTGTGGATGGCGAGCGAGTCGACCGTGTCCCACCAAGGGGTGGCGAGAATCAATGATTTGACGGTGTCGAGATCGATGGGGCGAAGGTGCTTTGCCCCGGCCCGCACCGCATCCATCCCCACGTAGTGAAATTCGCGTTCGGGCTGGGCCCACAAGGTGGTGACCAGATCGAGCAACGCATTGGGCTCCATCTGCTTTGCGACCTGGAGGATAGGTTTGGAAACGGTTCTCCGCTCCCCCGCTGCACAGCCCAGGTAGGCGAACTGATTCTTGGTGTAGGCCGCCATCTCGACGGCCTTGTCCGCATCGGCGGCGGCGAGTAAGCCGTGTCGAAGGTCGTCGAGTTCCATGGGAGCGTTTTAGCTCACCA
>CAZBTI010000002.1:0-25236 GCA_964494395.1 uncultured Acidimicrobiales bacterium
TCCGGTCGCACGATGAAACTTCCGACTTCAACGTCGAAACCGATCAGCCCCGTGTGCAAGGAGCGCGCCGGAAAGACCGGCTCGCTCAATGATGTGTCAAGTTGCCAAGAAACTCCGGCTCTTGCATACCGGATCCCCCACGGTAGCGCGGCGTGAGCAAATGCGAACCTGGTTCCCCGCTGGGGTAGTGGTCGCGAATTAGGATTGCCAACGTGGCTGAACCGGACGTGCTCTTGCAGGAGTTGCCAGGTCCTGGCCGGCGCCTTGCGCCACGCGAAGATCCACCGCATGTCAGATTGGGGCCAGCGTTAGGCCATGAGGAGCGTCGGCAGGCAACACTGACCCTTGCCGGGGCATTCTTGGGGCTA
The DNA here is from genome assembly GCA_964494395.1 of uncultured Acidimicrobiales bacterium. Lineage (GTDB taxonomy): Bacteria > Actinomycetota > Acidimicrobiia > Acidimicrobiales > SHLQ01 > SHLQ01. The sequence goes on from CAZBTI010000002.1 coordinate 369, forward strand.
GCCATGTTGGGCCTGGCGGGCTCGGTTTTGCAGAGCGGTGGGGACCTCGTTCTTGGTGCACCTGTGATCGAATCAGCGGGAGCGAGCGTATTTCGCCAGTTGGTCATTCCTGAGAGACCCGCACTGACGGTCGCTGTTGCGCCGACAACCACCGTGGCTCCGACGACAACGACCACCTCCACCACGACATCGACGACCACGACATCGACGACCACGACGGTTCCGGTGGCCGAACGTGCGCTCACTCGAATCGACAACGTCTTTGGCAACATCGCTCCGAAGTCGGTAACCGCTACTGGTACAGGGCTCTTCTTCGCGCAAAACATGATGTATCGACATACGGTCACCGTGTACGACGAGCAGGGTGCGTTGTTGTCGACCATCGACGACCGAGTCGATCTTGCCGATTTCGGCATCGAAGATGGCGTCGTTGCCAGAGGAGCGCCGGTCGAAGCAGCGCCGACGAGCGATGGCTCGCAGGTGTATGTGTCGAATTACGCAATGTATGGTCCGGGCTTCGGACCCGAACCCGATGACAGCTGCAACGACACAGGATGGGACAACAGCTACCTCTATCGGGTTGATTCTGGCAGTCTCGAAATCGATCAGGTAATCGAGGTTGGCGCGGTTCCAAAGTTTCTCGATGTCACGCCTGACGATCGACTGATCGTCGTTGCGAACTGGTGTAGCTTCGATGTCAGCATCGTCGATACGGCTTTGGGTGTAGAGGTATCGAGGATCGATATTGGACGGCACCCTCGGGGCATTGCGATCTCAAGCGATTCGTCTACTGCCTATGTCACCGAGCAAGGTGGCGATCGAGTGGCGGTCATCGACCTCGACGAGATACGTCCTCCGGCGACATATGGCGTGATCTCACCAGCGGCGCTCGACTGGGGCGCTGATGTCGAGGTCGACTGGATCGAAGATGTCGGGTTGCGCCCGCGAAGCCTGGTCTTGAGTCCTGACGATCGCTACTTGTACGCGACGCTGAACGGTGGCGGAGAGGTCGTCAAAGTCGACTTGTCGACGAACGAGGTCGTGTCTTCGGTCGAGACTGGTGATGCGCCTCGATCGATGGCGATCTCAAGTGATGGCGAGGCGCTGTACATCGTCAACTACGACTCCAACACTATGTCGAAGGTGCTGACCGAGACGATGGAAGAAGTCCAGGAGCTTCCAACCGCCGAAAAACCGATTGGTATCACGGTCGACCCGCTGACCTCGAACGTGTGGGTGAGTGCCTACTCCGGTGTGCTCGAGATCTACGAGGATCAATAACCCGTCGTTGTGCGCCCATGTTGTGGGCTACGGGTTCGCAACTCCGCGGATGGGCAATCCGGCTGCGGTGTAGATGGCGTCGATCGCTGCCATGTTGTCAATCGCGTCATCACCACTGGTCGGGAACGGGAGGCCATGGGTGACATGGTTGGAGAAGGCGCGCAACATGTGGGCATAGCTGGTGCCCGCGTCGAACTTGGAGATGGTTTCTCCTGCGGCTGTTCGAATCGTGATCGAGTTTCCGTTTTGGGGAGCGAGTGGGTTGATGGCGGTGATCGAACCGGTCGAGCCGGTGACCTCCAGTCGGACGTCTTTCGACTGGTCGTCTGCTACGACCATAGAGCTTTCGATGTGGGCCGTCGCCCCGCTTGGGAACGCGAGGTCAGCAGCGATGTCTGCGTCGATGTGCTCGGGGGGTCCAATCGTTGCGTTGGCTTTGACGACCGTTGGCTCTTCTCCCAAGATGTGACGCACGCAGCTAAGCGGATAGCAGCCGAGGTCCATCAGCGAACCGCCCGACGTTGCGTAGTCCCAGCGAATGTCGGGCTGTGGGATCGAGACGTTGAAGTACCCAGCAACGTGGGTGATCTCTCCAAGCAGTCCGCTTCGGACGACGTCGATGATGTGCTGGAACATCGGGTGATACCGATAGTGGAAGGCCTCGCCGAGAACTCGATCCGCTTTCTCGGCCTCGGTAATCATCGTGCGTGCCTCATCGGCGTTCGAGGCAAACGGCTTTTCGCAAAGCACGTGCTTACCGGCTCGCAGAGCAGCGATCGTCCACTCTGCGTGGAGGTTCATCGGCAGCGGGTTGTACACAACATCGACGTCGGGTGACTCGACGAGCTCTTGGTAGCTGTTGGAGACGGCCGCAATGTTGTGTTTGGATGCGAACGCTTCGGCTCGACTCCGGTCGCGCGCTGCAACTCTCGTGATCTCTACGGTCCGTAGCTCGCTCGATGGTTGGATAAGTGCCTTCGGGGTAATGCGTGCCGCACCGAGCACACCGAAGCGAAGTGTCGTCTGTTTTCCCACGCCTTGAACCTAGTGCGATGTTGTGGTGTCGACCGTTACTCGCCCTCGAGTGTGAGTGCCCGAGTTCGAGGACTGACACCGGGGCTTTCCGGAATCCTTCGGAGCTCGACAGCCCGAGTCTTCCGTGCGAATTGGTCGCTCGAAAGGTAGTCGGCGAGTCGCACACCGAGCGCCATAACCGTGAGGGTCGGGTTTGCAAAGCCAATGCTCGGGAACACCGACTTGCCGACAACGAAGAGGTTGTGGTGGTCGTGGGTTTGTAGGTTGGGGTCAACAACACCGGTCGCCCCGTCACTCGACATCCGAATCGTGCCCGATGCGTGATGGCACGAGTAGTTCTCGGTGTGCCTGGCCGGTGGGATTCTGGTGAACTGCCCAAACCCAGCGCTTTCAAGAGCATCGATGATTGGCGTGGCTGCGCAATCGACTGCGTCCTTGTCGTCTTGGTCGTAGCTCCAAGTAGCGCGAAGCTTTCGCCAGCCGAGCACATTTCGTTCATCGGAGAGTTCGAGCCGATTCTCTGCTCTCGGTCGCTGCTCGACCATGCCAGCGATCTCGAATGTCTTGGGGAGTCCCCGTTCAAGTTCTTTGTGCCACCAACCGTTTTCGAGGTTGAAGCGGGGTCCCTCTGGACGGAACTTGATGTGTAGCAGTTCGTCGACACCTTTCGCCGTTAGGACGGCGTCGCGAACCATCGATTTCGAGAGTCTTCGGTGTCGAACACCGTGTGTGATCCTGCCGAGGCTGTGGCGAGCACCGCTGCGCGCCCCGACGACGACTGGCTTGAGCGCGAAATGGCGGGCGAGGTTTACCTTGACGCTCCAGTCGAGGGGGATGAGTGAGAGCGCAACGTTGACCGAGTCTCCGCGAGCAACGGCGCTTTGGTCGGCGACCAGCTTGGGCCAGAACAGCCCGGTCGAGGTCGGTTGCGGTGTCAGCTGATCGAGGATGCTTTGCGGGAGAGACTCGCTGGGCTCTATGTACCCGAAGGTCACGAGCGGGTGGTCCATGAGGTAGCGGCCAAGCACCCCAGAGCTATTTGCCAATCGGCTACTCATGAGCAATTGTGTGGCCGGCATGGTGTTCATGGCGAGCACAAAGTTGTCACCGCGAACGCGCCGGACGGCTCCGTTGCGCATCCGGACAACCGCTGCGGTGATCTTTCCGCCCGGCGCTTGTTCGAGGCGTGAGACCGGTGCTTCGAGAACGACGCGGACCGAGCCGAGGTGTGCCTGGGTCGGATGCGAGAAGCGTTCGCGCGATACAACATGGAAGGGCGACGCTTTGAGGTCAGGGTCGTCGAACTCCGGTGTTTTCTGTGCAGTCCAGTCGAGGTCGAACCATGAGCTGACCTCGTCGTAGTAGGGGTCGAGATCGGCTCGCGAAATGGGCCAATCCGCGAGGTCGGCCTCTTCGAGTTTGGCGAGTCGGATACCGGTTGCCGGAGTGCTCCCGTCAGCGCTCAGCCGCATCTGAGGCTTGCCGATACTGCCGCCCAAGTTCATGAGCAAATGCCCGCCCCAGTCGGGATACTGACCGTGGACTGGGGGCATGGCTGCTTGCAGGAGCGGTTGGCTCTTGCGGTGGACTTCTGACTCCGGGCCGGCCTCAAGAACGAGTACGTCGACACCGTTCTTACTCAAGCGTTTCGCTACGCTCTGGCCTGCTGGCCCAGAACCGATGACGACAACGGTGGCTCGAAGTTCGTGGTCTGCCGCCGCAGAGATGGTGCCCCACATAGCCACGCAGGGTAGGTGATATGTCGCTTTAGGTGGTAGCTGAGTGTTCGCGTGGATTGCGTGCAGCGTGGGAGCTAACGATTGTGGTGTGCCCGATACCGCTCGATAAGCGCATTGGTTGAACTGTCGTGTTCCAGATCGACGCTCGATTCGGTGAGCTCGGGGACGATGGCCTTGGCCAGGACCTTGCCGAGTTCTACGCCCCATTGATCGAAACTGTTGACTCCCCAGATCACGCCTTGGGTGAAGGTCCGATGCTCGTAAAGCGCAATGAGTTGGCCCAGAACGAACGGTGTGAGTTTCGGAGCCATCATCATGGTGCTGGGGCGATTGCCAGGGAAGCTCTTGTGTGAAATGAGCGCTTCGTCGACCCCTTCTGCCCGAACCTCATCGCCGGTTTTGCCAAAGGCGAGGGCTTCGGCTTGGGCGAACAGGTTCGCGATGAGCGCATCGTGGTGATCGATCGTGTCGACGTCGGCCTCGTAGAAACCAATGAAGTCAGCAGGCACTGGCGTCGTCCCCTGATGGATCAACTGGTAGAACGCGTGCTGACCGTTGGTTCCGGGCTCGCCCCAAACAATCGCCCCGGTGTCGTAGCTGACGGGTTCGCCATCGAGCGTGGTCTGCTTTCCGTTGCTTTCCATATCGAGTTGCTGGAGGTATGCGGGAAAGCGGTCGAGCAGTTGGGAGTAAGGGAGCACAGCCATGGTTGGATAGTCGAGGAAGTTTCGGTAGTAGACGCCGATCAACCCGAGCAGCGCTGGAACGTTCGCGCTCAGCGGGGCAGTCCGGAAGTGGTTGTCCATTGCGTGGAAACCAGAGAGCATGTCGGAGAAGTGCTGGGGGCTCGTCGCCAGCATGAGGGACAGTCCAATGGCTGAATCCATGCTGTACCGGCCGCCAACCCAGTCCCAGAAACCAAACATGTTGTCCGTGTCAATGCCGAACGCCCCAACGCCATCAGCATTTGTCGACAATGCAACGAAGTGCTTTGCGATTGCCGATTCGTCGCCGCCGACTCCTTCGAGGAGCCACGCCCGAGCGCTGTGGGCATTTGCGAGCGTCTCTTGAGTAGTGAAGGTTTTGGAAGCGACGATGAACAGGGTCGTTGCTGGGTCTAGTCCATCGAGTGCTTGATGGAGATGTGTGCCGTCGACGTTGGAAACGAATCGCGCTTCGATCATGTCGTCTCGGTAGCCCATGAGCGCCCGGTAGGCCATGTAGGGACCGAGGTCTGATCCGCCAATACCGATGTTGACGACGGTCCGGATCCGGTCGCCCGTGTGGCCAGTCCATTCGCCCGATTGCACGCGGTTCACAAAGTTTGTCATGTGATCGAGGACGCCGTGTACGTCGCCCGCAACGTCTTGTCCATCTACGGTCAGACCAGATCCCGCTGGTAACCGCAACGCTGTGTGCAGAACGGCGCGATCCTCGGTCGAGTTGATGTGTACACCCGTGAACATGTCTTCGATTCGCTCGGGCAAACCCGCAGCTTCGGCGAGAGCCACGAGGGCGTTGAGGATGTCGGCGTCGATGAGGTGTTTCGACATGTCGACGTGAAGTCCATCGACGTCAAGGCTGAGCGAGTCGGCTCTATTCGGGTCATTGGCAAAGCGGTCTCGTAGCGAGACCCCGTCCTGCCCGTCGCGAAGTTCGGCGACTTTTTGCCATTCGGGTGTTGAATCGATCATTGGAGTGGACCTTCGTTTGCTGGAATTACTGAACTAGTTCTTACTCGACTCGCTTACCGATTGCTTACTGGTAGTGCTTCCGTTGTCGAGATCTTGACATTGCGCGTTCGGCCTCTCGGTCGGCGTCACGTCGCGCAATGTCCTGTCGACGATCAAACTCCCGCTTTCCTCGTGCAATTCCAAGTTCGACTTTTGCCCGCCCGCCAATGAAGTAGATCGACAGCGGAATAAGGGCGAGCCCGGTGCGGGAGACCTTGGCGTCGATCCGATCGATCTCGGTGCGGTGAAGTAGCAGTTTCCGGTGGCGATCGGGCATATGGCCGAACGACGCCGAACCTGTCGAGGCATACGGCGAGATATTTAGTCCGAGCAACCAAAGTTCGCCGTCGTCGATGCGGCCGTAGGCCTCGGTCATCTGCACTTGTGACTCGCGAAGGGACTTCACTTCCGAGCCCCTCAAGACCATTCCGCACTCGAAAGTATCGCTGATCTCGTAGTCGCGGCGGGCGCGCCTATTCGTTGCCACGATCTTCTTGTCGAGGCCGGTGATCCCCGGCTTCTGTTTTCCATGTTTGGCGCGCTTGTTCGCGTTCTTATTGGCCACAGACGAATCGTATCCCGAGCATCGTGGACACCCTTCTGTTACACCGAGAACTCCGCTGGTCGAGCGACTTGGCGCTACGCGACTCGCGAAGGTGACCCTTTGCGGAAGTACTGGTTGGTTCGCGGCGGTTCGTAGAACCGAGTGAGCTCGCTCTTGATGAGGGCATCGGGCCGGTACGTAACATGGGCCGGGCCGGGGTTGATCTTGACGAAGCCGGTCGATTCGACCAGCTTGGTCAGCGATTCGGGGGTGAATGCGTTGATGTGTTCGAGTGGGTGGACGTTGCGAAACTCTTCGAAGGACCGGGGCGCTCCTGTGTGGTCGCTACTGCAGTTCGGCACCTCGATGATCAAGATGCCTCCCTCGGCAATGACCTCGGCGAGATCGAGCAACGTCCGTCGCGGAGCGTCGAGGTGCTCGAGAACCTGGAAGAGGGTGATTGCATGGACGGGCTCGGAGGCGCTCTCGTTGTACGCATCGAGCGATGGAATGATCGAAATCTGCTGGTTCAAGGCTTGAGAAGCGCGAGTTGAACTGAAATCGACACCCCATGTCGCAAAGCCAAACAAACTGGCTTGCTTGAGGAACTCCGCCGCGCCGCAGCCAAAGTCGAGCACACGCCATGGTGCAGCATCTCGGCCGAACTGCTTCCTGAGTAAGCGGTTCAGTCGGAGGATGTGACGCACATGCTTTCTGGCATTCTCAAACTGCACAGCGGCTGCAGAATCAGCATGGACGTCGTCGGTCAAGGTGTCGATCTGATCTTCGTCGATCCAATCGCTGTACAGGGTCCCGAGCGACTCCGCGTCGAGAATGTTCTGATGGAAGATAGTTTCGCAGTCCGAGCACTGCGCCAACTCGATTGGGGAATCGGCGAGTTCTGCCCGCCAGTCGACGGCGTAGCCGTACCGATCCATGTAGCGCTCGACATCAAGATTGCGATAGGAGGTGGACCACACCGTCGAGAGGCGCGTACTCGCGCACGAGATGCACTCCGGCCTCTGCGTAAATGTTAGTGCGCTCATCGGCTCAAATTCCTTGCTTGCCGTGGACGACGTCTCGCCACGGTCGTTTGCTCGCCCAAAGTAAGTTACCGGCGAAAGTGGCCCTCGGTGTGCGCTGTCCGGGTATGACCTGCCGACACGCCGTCACGGCCTAGCCTGTAATCATGGATCCTCGTCCCATTGGCGTATTTGATAGCGGGTTTGGTGGTCTGACCGTGGCGCGTGCGCTCATCGACCTTTTGCCGAACGAGGCGCTGGTCTATGTGGGCGACACCGGCCGGTATCCCTACGGTTCGAAACCTCTCGAAGACGTGCGTTCCTACGCCCATGAAATCACGAAGTGGCTGATCGAAGAACACGACGTCAAGATGGTCATCGTGGCGTGCAACACCGCCTCAGCGGCAGCGCTCGAGGACCTTCAAGCGACGTATGACCGACCAATCGTGGGCGTAATCGATCACGGTGTGAACTCGCTGCTGAAGGTGAGTGAGACCCGCAATGTCGGGGTCATCGGAACCGTCGGCACGATCGGCAGCGGTGCCTATCAGAACGCAGTGACTCTGGCCGACGATGAGGTGCGCCTTGTCTGTGCAGCCTGCCCAGGGTTTGTCGAGTTCGTCGAACGAGGCGAACTTGCGAGCGACCAGGTTCGAGTGCTCGCACAACGCTTGCTGTCGCCAATCGTCGACGCCAAAGTCGATGCGCTACTCCTCGGATGTACGCACTATCCGTTTCTCGCTCGAACGATCGCCGAGGTGGTCGGACGAGATGTGGTGTTGGTCTCTTCGGCAGATGAAACCGCCTTCGGAGTCCGCTCAACGCTCATTGCTAATGGCACACTGCGGGAAGGAAATCCGGTACCGCCGGTGTTCCTCTCATCGGGTGACGTCGAAGAATTCGCCCGAATTGGAGCCATGCTCCTCGGACCAGAACTCAAAGACGTTGGCTACTGGTCTCCGCCCGGAGAGAAAGACCGCTAGGAATCTCGAATGAGCGTTTCGAACAATCCAAACGATCTGAAGATCACGGTCATTGGATGTTCCGGTACCTATAGCTCGGCGGATTCGGCCTGCTCCTCCTACCTCGTGCAGACATCGACCACATCGGTGCTCGTAGATGCTGGACCTGGATCGAGCATGGAACTGCAACGCCAGATCGATCTTGAGAGCATTGACGCCGTGGTTTTGAGCCACGAACACCCAGATCACTGGACGGAGATGCCAACCATCTACCACGCGTTCAGGTACATCCTCGAGATGCCAGGTCTGCCCGTCTATGGCACCGCCGGTACCAAGGTGCGCCTCGACGCAGCTGTCCCCGAAGCCACCTCAGGAACCTTTGCGTGGACCACGATCGACAAGTCGTCGAGTGTCGAAATCGGCGATACGACCTTCTCCTTCTCCGAGACCGATCACCCGGTCGAAACGTTGGCGATGCGCATCGAATCCGGGGGAGTATCGGTTGCTTACTCGGCCGATACCGGCCCCGATTGGAGCCCCGAAGACTTCGGCCAACCGATCGATTTGATGATCTATGAGACTACGCTTCCGATCGATCTTGAAGAAGCCGAAATCCCCCATGTTTCGGGTAGGCAAGCGGGCGAACGTGCAACTGCCGCAGGCATCGAAACTTTGGTTTTGACCCATGTTCCACCCGGTCAAGATCCGGCTGAACGGGTCAGTGCGCTTGGTGAGACGTACTCAGGAACCGTTGAAATTGCGGCGCCTGGGCGGACTTTTTACCCTTCATAAAATAATTATTTGGATTACAGGAACCAGCCTGAGCTTCCGAGCGTAGAAGTGTTATGGAAACGACACCTACCCCCCAAAGTTCGAAAACGCCTCGCACCTCCGGTTCGCCGAAGCGCATCCTCAGTCTGCTGTTCGTACTCGCAATAATCGCCACCGCTTGTGGCTCCACAGTCGACAGCGTGACCGATGCCAGCGAATCGGCAGGCGATGTCGCCGATGCAGTCGACGGCGGGGACACGGAGGCCTCCGGCAACAGCGCCGTCGAAACCGACGACTTCGAAGCCATGGAAGACGAAGAAGAGGCCATGGAAGACGAAGAAGAGGCCATGGAAGACGACGGGGACGCGGCTTTCGCCCCATCGAGAGAAGAAGATGCCGAGGAGGCACTCACCGAGTCTCGCTCCCGTGGAGACGCTGAAGAGGCACTCGTCGAGTCCACCATCGCCGACGGCGTAGACGCCGAAGACGAAATCGCCGAAGGAGCAGGTGCCGGCCTGTTCGGAACCGTCGACCCCGACGAACTCGAAGAGCAACCGGTGAACAACCCGGTCAGCCAGGACCCACGTTTCACCGACTACGGCATCCGCACCTTTATCGACACCCGCTTCGATCCGCTGTCGACCTTCTCGCTCGACGTCGACACCGGCTCGTACTCGATCGCCCGTGCCTTTATCGAACAGCAAGGCCAGCTTCCACCACGTGAGTCGGTTCGTGTCGAGGAGTATGTGAACTCGTTCGACTACGGCTACGACGCACCCCGCGACGGACTCGACCTCGAGGTCGACGGTGGGCCATCGCCGTTCAACGACGACACTTGGCTTGTGCGCATTGGTGTGCAAGCCGCCGAGATCGAAGCCGACGATCGTCAGCCGGTCGCACTTACCTTCGTGGTCGATACCTCTGGTTCGATGGACACCGACCAGCGTCTCGGACTCGTCAAAGAATCGCTCTCACTGCTTGTGGACGAACTCGACCGTGACGACACCGTGGCGATCGTGACCTACTCGGGTAACTCGGGTGTCGTTCTCGAGCCCACCTCGGTTCGTGACCGTGACGAGATCCTCGATGCCATCGATGGAATGCGTGCTGGCGGATCGACCAACCTTCAGGCCGGGCTCGACGCCGGATACGCACTTGCTCGTGACGCATTCCGCGAAGATGGCGTCAACCGAGTCATCGTTGCTTCGGATGGACTCGCCAACGCCGGCGTGACCAACGCCGACTCGCTCGCACAGAGCCTCCGTGATGACGCCGATGATGGCATTGGCCTTGTCACGGTCGGATACGGTCTCAACGGCTTCAATGACACGACCATGGAACAACTCGCCGATCAGGCCGATGGCTTCTTCGCCTATGTGGACACCATCGATGAGGCCGAGCGCCTCTTCGCCGAGGATCTCACCTCGACGCTGATCACCGCAGCGATCGACGCCAAGATCCAGGTAGCTTTCGACGACGAGGTCGTCGATGAGTACCGCCTGATTGGATACGAGAACCGTGCCGTCCGTGACGACGACTTCCGCAACGACGACGTCGACGCTGGCGAGTTGGGTGCTGGTCATCAAGCGACCGCCATCTACGAGGTCGTCTTCGACCGTGACGTCGACATCGATTCTCGCGCTGAACTCGGATTCGTCAGCCTCCGCTGGGAGAACCCTGACACCGGAGAGGTCGTCGAGATCGATGAGGACATCGACATGCGTGACCTCGATGAAAGCTGGACCGCTACCACCGAAAGCTTTCGTCAGGCCACCGTTGTAGCGACCTTCGCCGAGATCCTGCGTGACAATCCATACGCAGAGAACGTCGACTTCGCCTCACTCAGCGAAGAAGCCGACTCGCTGGCACGTGACATCGACACCGACGAGTTCGATGACTTCGCCGACCTTGTCGAACGGGCCAACGACCTCTCGTAAGGTCACACGACCTCGCCAACAGGTCGATACGCAATCCATCCAGCCCCCGGGTTCTGCAGTCGCAGGACCCGGGGGTTCTTCGTTTTGTCCCGACGCGGTGATGGGCCTGCTGGCCAGTGCCTGGGCCGTTCGACTCATTGTTCTCAGAGGAAAGAACTTTGGGAACTGGGCCAACGGACCGAACGTAGAAATGGCATGGAAAACACGACACGCAATGATCCAAGCAAAAAAAGCCACGCAAAGTCAGCGGGGAGGTGGTTCGGCGGTTTAGCTGTCCTCGTCGTTCTCGCCGTCGTCGCGCTAAGCATGTTGGGCAGAACCGTCGACAGTACGTTCGACTCGATCAACTCCGGACTTAGCTCCGCGGACGGCTCAGTAAGTCCGAGCGGGTCGAGCTCAGTTTCTCGGTCATCACAATCAGGGGATGCTGAACAGTCCCTTGCAACCGATGGAGTTCTTCAGTCGCCGCCGGTAACGATCGCGCCACCTGTAACCGCTCCGGCTCCACCAGTTGACGCCGAAGATGGCTCGACCGAACAAGGCCTCTTCGGAAACGTCGCCGTCGGCGAACTCCCTACCGACGACCTGCTCGCCGAGCTTGAAGAGACCGAGCCGTCTGACCAACGCTTCGTCGACTACGGAATTCGCGAGTTTGTCGACACGGACGCCGATCCATTTTCGACCTTCGCCCTCGATGTAGACACCGGTTCGTACTCGATCGCACGTCGCTTTCTCACCGAGGGACAGCTTCCTCCCCGCGAATCTGTTCGCGTCGAGGAGTACGTCAACTTCTTCGACTACGACTACGTCGCTCCCGAGTCGGGACTTGAGTTCGGCATCGACGGAGGCCCGTCACCATTCAATGACGAGACCCACATTCTGCGAGTCGGCGTGCAGGCCGCGGAGCTTCTTCCAAGCGAGCGCCCTCCGGTCGCCCTCACGTTCGTAGTCGATACCTCGGGCTCGATGAACAGTCCCGATCGCCTGGGCTTGGTTAAGGAATCGCTGTCGCTGCTCGTCAACCAGCTTCAACCGACCGACACCGTCGCGATCGTGACGTACTCGGGTAACGCTGGCATCATTCTGGAGCCAACCCAGATCTTGGAGCGAGACGTCATTCTTCGCTCTATCGACTCGATGCAAGCTGGTGGCTCGACCAACCTCGAGTCAGGCCTTAACACCGGATACCGACTGGCTGCTGAGGCGTTCCGCGAAGACGGCGTCAACCGAGTCATCCTCGCTTCCGACGGCATCGCAAATGCCGGTGTAACCAACGCCGACGCTCTTGCAGCTGGGCTTCGCGGCGCTGCCGATGATGGCATTGGCCTCGTCACGGTTGGCTACGGACTCGCCGGCTTCAACGATGCCACGATGGAACAGCTCGCCGACAAGAGCGACGGCTTCTTCGCCTACGTCGACACGATCGCCGAGGCCGAGCGCCTCTTCGCTGAGGATCTCACTTCGACGTTGATCACCGCTGCCATCGACGCCAAGATCCAGGTCGAGTTCAACGAGACCGTCGTCTCGGAGTACCGCTTGATCGGGTACGAGAACCGTGCAGTTGCAGACGTCGACTTCCGCAATGACGCTGTCGATGCGGGCGAACTCGGCGCCGGGCACCAAGCGACGGCGATCTACGAAGTTCGCTTTGCGGAAGGGGCCCAAGGGGTTGACGGAGTCGAAGCAAGTGACGCCCCTGAAACGCTCGCCTTCAGCACCGAGGTCGATGACGACAGCGTGCTCGGCACGGTCAATCTGCGATGGGAAGATCCAGAAACCGGTGAGGTTCTCGAAACGTCTCGGTCGATCAACGGCAACCAGGTGGAAGAGAGCTGGGCATCGACACGACACGACTTCCGTCGTGCGGTCGTCATTGCCTCCTTCGCCGAGGTCTTGCGCGACAACCCGTTCGCTGACGGTCTGAGCCTTGAGTCGCTGAGCAGCGAGGTTAACTCGCTGGCGCTCGACTCTGAATCGTTCGACTTCCAAGAATTCGCGACGCTCGTAGAAATCGCATCGAGGACGCCATAGCGTTCGGGTCGAACCCAACGACTTTGGAGTAACCATGACCCGTCCTGATGGACGTTCCAACGATGAACTTCGTCCGCTCAATTTCCATCGAGACTTTGTCGACACCTGTGCTGGATCAGTGCTTGTTTCGTTCGGTCGAACTCGAGTGCTGTGCACGGCTTCGGTCTCCGATGGAGTGCCTCGCTGGATGCAAGGCACGGGCAAGGGATGGGTCACTGCTGAATATTCGATGCTTCCTGGGTCCAGTCCCGAGCGCATCCGGCGCCGTACGTCGGGCCGGACCCAGGAAATTCAGCGACTCATTGGCCGCTCTCTTCGGGCGGTCGTCGATATGGAAGCGCTCGGTGAGCGCGAGATCGTCATCGACTGCGATGTCCTTCAGGCCGACGGTGGTACTCGAACCGCCTCGATCACCGGCGGGTACATTGCCCTCCACGACGCGATCACTCGCCTCATCGCTGCGGGGGAACTCGACACCAACCCGATTACCACCGAGTGCGCAGCGATCTCGGTCGGAGTGTGCGATGGCGTCCCCGTTCTCGACCTGCCATACATCGAAGACTCGACCGCCGAGGTCGACATGAACGTGGTCATGGACGGCGACGGAAACTTCATTGAGATCCAGGGAACCGCCGAGGGCGCCGTCTTCGACAAGGCCCGCCTCGATCGGATGCTCGAACTCGCATCTAGCGGCATCTCAACGATCACCGAAGCTCAGCGTGGGCTGTTGTCGACGCCTCCCGCAGAGCTGCCCGGTCGATAGTCGTGAGTGAAACTTCGGGAGGGCTCCCCGTCGTCGTGATGGCGAGCGCAAACCCCGACAAGGTTCGCGAGATCGCCCGGCTCATGGAAGATGTAGTCGACATTGCTCCGCGCCCACCCGAAATCCCCGATGTCATCGAAGATGCCGACACGCTCGAGGGCAACGCGCGCCTGAAGGCGGTTGCTATTGCGAAGGCAACCGGGCTTCCGGCAATCGCCGACGACACCGGACTCGAAATCGACCACATCGGCGGTGCTCCGGGCGTGTTCACCGCACGCTTCGCAGGGGAGAACGCAACCTATGGCGACAACGTGGCAAAGACGCTCGAGGTGCTCGACGGAGTTCCCGATGCGCAGCGCACGGCGCGCTTTCGAACCGTCGCGATACTGGTTCGTCCAGATGGCACCGAACTCGTTGCCCACGGCGTTGTCGAGGGCACCATTAGTCAACAACCTCGCGGCGAGAGTGGATTTGGCTACGACCCCATCTTCGTTCCAGACCGGGGCGATGGCCTCACCTTTTCAGAGATGACCGCCGAGGCAAAGCACTCCATCAGTCACCGTGGCCGAGCCTTTCGGGCGCTGAAGGCCGAGTTGGCGAAAATCGCGACGTAGTCGCCGCCGACACGGTTCACAGCCTCCGTGGCGTTTGAACGGCCCCCGGAGGGAGAGTGGTGAGTTGAATCGAGTCGGCGAAAATCGCGACGTAGTCGCCGCCGACACGGTTCAACTCAGGAGCTCCACTTCATACCGAGGAACTTGGCGAACTCGTCTGCGCCGACGGGCTTGGAGAAGAGATACCCCTGTACGAGGTCGCAGTTGAGTTCGGCGAGTCGAGCGAGCTGGTCTTCGGTCTCGACACCCTCGGCAACCACCCGTAGGTTCAATCCGTGGGCGAGTGCGATCGTCGCTCGGACGATCGCCGAGTCGTTCTCGTCTGTCCCGAGGCCATCGACGAAGCTGCGATCGATCTTGAGGAAGCTGATCGGGAATCGTTTCAGGTAGGCGAGCGATGAAAAACCAGTGCCGAAGTCGTCGAGCCCGATTCGTACACCGAGCGTGCGAAGTTCCTGGAGCGATCGCTCCGTTATTGGGTTGCCATCGATCAGGGCGCTCTCGGTCAGTTCGAGTGAGAACTGGCTCGGCGCAAGCCCGGCCTGTTCGAGCTCTTCGCGAAGCTTGTCGGGGTAGTGCGGGTCGGTGAGCTGGCGAGCTGACACGTTGACCGCGATCGAGAGCGGCACTTGGCCGCGAACCTCTTGGCGGGTCCACTCGGCGGTTTGGTTGATGGCCTTGACCAGAACCTGATGTCCAAGGTCAGCAATCAAGCCCGAGTCTTCAGCAACGTCGATAAACGAGCCCGGCATGACGAGAGAGCCGTCTTCGTTCTGGATGCGGACGAGCGCTTCGGATCCAGATATGCGGCCCGTCTTGACGTCGAGGACCGGTTGGTAGTGCACGACGAGATCGTCGTTGTTGATCGCCCGTCGTAGCTTGTTTTCGACGTCGAGTCGGCGCACGGCCTGCTCGCGCAGATGGTCGTCGAAGACGACGGCGAGGTCGCGGCCCTTGGTCTTTGCCCGATTGAGCGCGGTATCGGCGTCTCGGAGGAGGTCGACTGGATCTTCGTCCCCCTCCGCGATTGCGATACCGATCGAGGTGGTGATGACGGCGCTCTGTTCGCCGATGTAGATCGGTTGCGTCAGCGACTTGCGCAGACGACGTGCAGCATTGACCGCATCGCCCGGCCGCAACATCCCGGTGATAGCGACCGCAAATTCATCGCCACCGAGTCGGGCAACGATGTCGCCTGGTCGAATGACTTTGTTGATCCGAGCCGCTACTTCGTTGAGTAGCTCGTCTCCGGCGTCGTGTCCGAGCGACTCGTTCACCACGTTGAAGCGGTCGAGGTCGAGGGAGAGCAGGCCGACGAGCATCCGGCGTTCGCGGGCACGGCGGAGCGCTTCGCTCAGCTTCTCGATGAGCAGGGTCCGATTTGGAAGACCGGTGAGTTCGTCGTGGAACGAGAGTGTTTCGAGCTGCTGAGTTACTGCGACCGTTGCGGTGACGTCGCTGGCATTGACCACAATGCCGCCGACCGCAGGGTTATTCGTGAGGTCCTTGGTGGTGACTTCAAGGGTTCGGTAGCCGCCGTCCTCGTGAGAGATGCGTAGGCGAGCGGTCGTTGTTTTCTGGTCGTCCTCGGTTGCGTTCTGATCGTCGGGAGCGTTCGTCGATTCGCCGAGGGTGTCGGCTGCCAGTTCGTAGGCAATTTCGAGATCGTCAGGATGAACAAGCTCGAGAATGTCGGCACCCCCGAGACTTCCTGGCCCATGGCCGAGGAATCGGTCGACGGCGGGGGAGGCGTAGAGCACCGTGCCCTCGGTGTCGAGGAGGAAGACGAGGTCGGAGGCATTTTCGACGAGTGCCGCCATCCGAACTTCTGTATCGATTGCACGGTTCTGCGCACTCCGCAGCTCGCTAATGTCGCGAGCGACCATCGAGATCGCGTCGATTTTGCCCGACGCGTCGGTATGTGGAACGAACATGGCAGAAACAGGAAGACCGCCTGATTCTGCTACGAGGTCGAGTTCACCGCGCCAACTACCAGTTTCGAGCACCGCAGTGATCGCGGTGTCGATACGTGCAGCGCTGGATTCTCCGTCTACACAGAGGGTGAAGTGCCGGTCGAGTGCATCTTTGGAAAGCACTGCGGTGAGCGCTTCGTTCATCCATCGCAGAATCTTGCCATCGGGGCTCAGAATCCCGACGAGGTCGCTCGTGGCCTCAAGGACCCGCGACAGTTCGTCTGCGCGTCGAGCAGTGTCGAACTCCTCGGTGCTGTCGTCGAAGGTGAGCAGCGCAGTGGAGGGCTCATCGAGTGGGGTGACGCTGACATCGATCCACCGGAGCTCCCCAGAGGTGGTCAAGATTCGCAGGCGGCCCTTAATCGCCGTTTGGTCTTCGGCTGCTCGTTCCAACGCTTCAAGAAACTCGGCTCGGCCATCGACATCGATGCATTCGGTCCAACCGAGGCCCGTTGCTTCCGAAATGGACTGGCCGGTGATCTCGGCCCACCGATTGTTCACGTTCGCCATAGATGCGCCGTCGACGAGGCGGGCCATTCCTTGTGCGCTCCGAGCGATCAACGAGCTGATCTGGCGGGTCTGATCTTGGGCGGTGGCGACATCGACCATGACAAAGACCGAAGCGTCATCGTTGCGCCAGCACTGCAGTTCGACACCGCGCAAAACTCCAGCGGCATGAATTTGTAGCGATCGTCGAATGGTCTGGCCGTCGGCTGCTTCTCGAAGAGTCGAGTCCAGCAGTGGACTATCTCCGGGGTTTGCAAGAAGGTTGACGAGGGGCGTTCCCGAAACGCTGTCGGGCATCAACCCCAGCAGACGACATGCAGCAACATTGGCATGGGTCAGCTGCTGTTGGTCATCGACCACGGCGAGCGCAAACGGCGCAGCCCTGAGCAAGGTGGACACGTCGTTCGCCTCTGGCATAGATGACGTGGTCGGCATCGGTGGCTCAGTTTCGGAGGTTTCGGAGGTTTCGTTGGTCGAAGTCATGTCGGATTTCTCTGCGTGCGGACGGTGGGACTCGAACCCACACGAGATTTCTCTCACCAGGACCTAAACCTGGCGCGTCTGCCAGTTCCGCCACGTCCGCAGAAGTCTCAGTGACACTAGTGCGCTCTCGGTGTATGGGTGGCCACGGCGGGAATCTTCATTGGTTTGGTAGGAATTCGCGAAGCTGGTTCAGATAAGCACCGGTCTACCGATAGGCAGCGGTAACCTCAATACTGCTGTTCAACTCAGGAGAAAAATGGCCATCGAACTTCCAGGCACCTCGTACGCAGCCTCGCTGACCGAAGACGTGTCCCGCATGGACATCTACAACCGACTGCTCAAGGACCGAATCGTCTTCCTTGGTACCGACGTCAACGATGAGATCGCGAACTTCATCACGGCGCAGATGCTTCACCTCGAGAGCCAAGATCCCGAGCGCGACATCTGGTTGTACATCAACTCGCCCGGTGGTTCGGTAACCGCTGGCATGGCGATCTACGACACCATGCAGTTCGTAAGCCCCGATGTCGGCACCATCTGCATGGGCCTCGGCGCATCGATGGGACAGTTCCTCCTCGGAGCAGGCGCAAAGGGCAAGCGCTACGCCCTTCCGCACGCACGCATCATGATGCACCAGCCTCTCGGCGGCGTTCAGGGCCAAGCGTCCGACATCAAGATCCAGGCCGAGCAAATGGCAGCCACCAAGAAGTTGCTCCAAGCCCTCATCGCCGAACACACCGGGCAAACCTTCGAACAGATCGAAACCGATTCCGACCGCGACCGCTGGTTCACCGCAGCCGAAGCAAAGGACTACGGAATCATCGACGAAGTGATCACTTCGCGGGGCGACATCTCGTAGGTCTCTCGGGGGCGCGCTGACACCTACTGCGCTGCTTCGGCTCTTGAGCGGAGGTCGGCTACGCCTTCTGCTAGGGAGTCGTAGCGGAACAGTGCGCTGCCGCTTATTAGGACGTTTGCTCCGGCTGCTACTACTCCGGCGATTGTGTCGGCGCTTATGCCGCCGTCTACTTCGATGTCGACGTCGTGGCCGCTGGCGTCGAGCATTGCTCGACAGGCAGTGATCTTTGGCTCCATTGTTTGGATGTACTTCTGGCCGCCGAAGCCGGGGTTGACCGTCATGATGAGCACCATTTCGACGAGGTCGAGAACGTGTTCGATCTCGGTGATCGGCGTCGATGGGTTGAGGGCGACGGCTGCGTTTCCGCCGAGGTCCGAGACATTGGCCAGTGTGCGGTGAAGGTGCTGTGTGGTCTCGGCGTGGACGATGAGGAGGTCGCAGCCGGCGTCGATGTACTGCTTTGCCATGAGATCGGGGTTCGAAACCATCAAGTGTGCTTCGAAGCGAACGTCGGTGTGGGGCCGACAGGCCGCAATGACGTCGGGACCAAAGGTGAGGTTCGGGACGAAGTTGCCGTCCATGACATCCCACTGGATGCGGTCGACGCCTGCATCACCGAGGCGTTTGCATTCTTCGCCGAGGTTGGCGAAGTTAGCGGGGAGAACGGAGGGGACAATTTCAATCCGACGAGTCATAGATCGCACCCTAGAGGGGAGTAGTCGGGTGACCACGTATCCTGCTCATCGGTGATGACTTCTTCTTCGGCCGACGGCGCGCTAACCGAAATCGAAGTGCGGGTGCTTCGCCCGGCGAATAGCGGTGCTGGCGTTGGTACCGATGCCGATGGTCGTACGACATTTTGCGACGGAGCGTTGCCCGGTGAATTGGTTCGGGTTGCGCTGACCCAGGAGAAGAAGCGCTTTGCCAGGGGCGTGGTGACCGAGGTGCTCGAAGCCGCGCCCGAGCGAATGGTTGCGAACTGTCCTACGCACCATGCTGGCTGCGGCGGCTGCGATATGGCGCACGCGCAGGTGGACGCACAGCGCGACATCAAAGCGCACGTCGTGCGTGATGCCCTCACGCGTATCGGCAGGTTTGGTGAGGAAGAAGTCGGAGCTACCTGGCTCGGTTTCGCCGAATCGCAGCGATCGGGCTGGTATCGCACGACCGCTCGCCTCGCTATTCACCAGGACCGATTGGGATACCGCTTATCGGGCAGTCATTCGATTGTGCTTCCAACGGCGTGTGGGGTTGTTCATCCGCTCATCGAAGAGGTGATCCTCGAAGGCCACTTCCCGAAGTCGGTCGGACCGGAGGTCGTGGTGCGGGTGAGCCACGCAACGGGCGAACGTTTGGTCATCGTCGACGGAAGCACGGCGGGGGTGAAGGTACCCGCTGATGTCATGTTGGTGAGTCAGAACCAGTTGGACGCCGGCGCCGAGGTGTCGTTCGTCGAAGATGCTGGCGGTCGGTCATGGGTGGTTTCGGCGAACTCGTTCTTCCAGGCCGGGCCAAGGGTCGCAACAGACCTCGTCGCTGCGGTGCGAGAAGCGACCGGTGACCTCTCGGGACGCTCGCTCGTCGATGCCTACTGCGGTGTGGGCTTGTTCGCCGGAACGATCGGCGCCAACGCTGACTCCGTGACCGCGATCGAACTATCAGCGAGCTCGGTTCGAGACGCCCGCCGGAACCTCGACGATCAACGTTCCTCGGGCCAGTCTGTCGAGATCGTCGAGTCCGCGGTCGAAGAGTGGGAGGCCTCGCCGGCCGACGTGGTCATTGCCGACCCTGCCCGCGCTGGTCTTGGTGTCGGCGGTGTGGACGCTCTCGTCGCGAGCGGCGCCACGACCTTTGTGCTGGTCTCGTGCGATACGGGCTCGTTCGGACGTGACGCCGGGTTGCTGGCCCACGCTGGCTACACACTCAAATCGGTGCGACTGGTCGATGCGTTTCGAGACACGAGCCACGTCGAAACCGTGGCGAGTTTTGTGCGCTAGCGCGTTGAACACCGTCGCTTTGGTTAGGTCGTATTGCCCTTCAAGCGTCTAGCTCTCGGGACTTACTCTCGTACACAGGTGCAATTCGGCGCCTACTAGGCGACCTCAGGAGTTCTTGGTTTGCGCATCCTTGTCGACGCGAACTCTACAAAGTCGGGAAGCGACGAGGCTGTCGCGCTCGTCGTCGAGCGCGACGACGCAACCGTTGGAAATCTCGCTCGCGCGCTTGCCATACCAGGCGAAACGCTTGAGATCGGCGGAGTTCTCCATCGCAATGATGTTCTTCTCAGCTCTGTCGAACTCGTCGAAGGAATTCGGGTCGGGAGCGCTGCCTCGGAGTCGGAGTTAGCAACGGGCATTGGTAATGCATGGGTTGGCGTGAGTGGAGGACCTTCAACGGGGGCTATCCGACGCCTCGATGCCGATGGGCCGTCGACGGTCACGATTGGACGGAGCGCAGACAACGACCTCGATATCGAGAACTCCAGCGTCTCGACGCAACATGCGTTGGTCGAACGGACTGCCGAGACCGTAACGATTAGGGATCTCGGTTCGACGAACGGAACATGGATTGACGGCAAGTCGGTCTCCAAGGTTTCGAAGCTCCGGACAGGTACGGACACACGGACGGTCGCTCGAATTGGTTCGTCGAGCATCGAGTACCTCGAGATCGATTCAACGGATCGGCCGTTGGGAACCTCTCCGAGTCACGCCGATGAGAGCGGACGAGTGCTCTTTAACCGGTCCCCGCGTGGCCCGGTCGCTCCTTCTCCTGAACCAGTCGCTGTCCCCGAAGCCCTCCCGGACAGAAAGAAGCCGACGCTGCGGATGGCGTCGCTCATCGTCCCGGTCATCTTTGCGGTCGTGATGGTCCAAGTGACTGGGCGATGGACATTTGCCCTCTTCGCTTTGCTCTCGCCGGTCATGGCCTTGGGAACGTGGATCAGTGATCGTCGGACCGCAAAGAAAGAACGTTCAGGCGACATAGTGAACCGGCGCAACGCCATGGAGACGCTCAACGCCGACCTCGATGCCGCAGAGCACGCCGAGCGTGTTCGGCGTTCCGAGTTCGCACCAAATCTGCTCGAAGTTCGTCGCCGGGTAGAACTCCCCTCGAAGCGCCTGTGGGAACGTCGGCTCGATTCGGCCGATGCGCTCACGGTCGGTCTAGGTGTCGGCGCCATTCCTTGGGATCCAACCGCGCGTGGGGACGATAAGACGGTCGAATTCGACGAAGATGTCCAGGTTGCTCTCGATCAGCACGTCACCCTCGAAGAGATCGAGATTCTGGCCGACCTTCGCGAAGGGCCACTCGGCGTTGTTGGTGACGAGTCCAGGGCAAAGCAGGTAACCCGTTCGGCGCTCCTTCAACTCGCAACTCACCACGGCCCGGCAGACATCATGGTCGTGATCTTCACCACCGACGACCACGTCGACGATTGGCGTTGGGCGCAATGGCTGCCACATCTGACCACGGCGGCTGGGGGAGTGCGGATCTTCACCGGAAAACAATCGACCGAGTTCGCGTCTTCGCTGGTCGACGAGATTTCTGACGGTTCGCTCCACAGCTCTGCTGTGGTCCTGCGGCCCGCCGTGCTGATGGTCGTCGACGACCTCGATGCGCTGCATCGCAAGTCGAGCCCTGTCCGTCATCTTCTCGGGCAGACGAGTCAAAACATTTTCGGGATGGTGATCGCTCCGGTTGAGGATCGACTTCCCGCAACGGTTGCAACCGTTGTCGAGGTCGACGGGCAAGACGGCGAGTTTGAGCGTCGACAGCCGGCCCATCCCGGCAACGTAGAGTCCGGAATCATCGGAGGAGTTCCGGTCGAGGTTGCCGAGAACATTGCTCGGTCGCTCGCTCGGTTCGACGACCCCGAGAGCGACACGGTCGGCGCAACGGTGCCTACCCGTGTCCTTCCGCAGGACATTTTTCCGAAAGCTCTTTTTGCCGGTGATGAGGCGCAGTTGGATGCGGTCGAGGTGATTCGCGAACGTTGGAACAAGAGCAAGGTGCGCGACGCTCTCACCTCGACGATCGGATTATCAGAGGCGGGCCCTTTTGAATTAGACCTCGTTGGTGATGGGCCTCACGGGCTCGTTGCAGGAACGACCGGCGCTGGCAAGTCAGAGTTCCTTCGCACCATGGTCTTAGGCCTTGCAGCGAACCATGATCCCGACGACCTCGTGTTTGTTCTCATCGACTACAAGGGCGGATCAGCGTTCGACCGTTGTGCAGCCCTCCCTCATGTGGTGGGCCTTGTCACGGACCTTGATGAGCACCTCGCCGAGAGGGCCTTGCAGTCTCTCGAAGCCGAACTCCACCATCGAGAGTTCGTCCTTCGGCGCAGCGGATACAGCGACATTCTTGAATACCGAGGCGCAGGATCGCCTGAAGGGTCACTCCCGCGACTCGTGGTCGTCATCGATGAGTTCGCAACGATGCGGGCCGACCTCCCCGACTTCATCAAGTCGCTCGTCGGAATTGCGCAGCGAGGCCGAAGCCTTGGTGTGCATCTCATCTTGGCCACGCAACGTCCATCGGGTGCGGTCGACGCGAACATTCGAGCGAATACCAATCTCCGAGTAGCACTCCGGGTGCAAGACACCGCCGACTCGACCGACGTGATCGACGACCCAGGTGCCGCTCGACTCGATCGGGCTCATCCCGGTCGAGCATTGGTGCGTCGCGGCGAGGGCGATCTCGTGCTCGTGCAATCCGCGTACGTCTCCGATGCGAGCGGACGGGGAGCGACTCCGCTCCGCGTCGGCGAGGTGCAGTTCGCCGGTGTTCCGCCGGTGTTCGCGAGCAGCGATGTCGATGGAGAGGTCACCAACCTCGACCTCCTCGTCTCGTCCATCACCGAAGCAGCCGCCAGCTATCAGCCCGCTCGGCGGCCGTGGCTCGAAGAGTTGCCCACACACATTGCCGACACCGATCAACTCAGTGCGCTTGCGCAGGGAGACGATGCTCACGTCGTCATCGCCGTCGGCGATGACCCGAAGCGTCAGCGCCGCGTGACTCGGGGTTGGAACCTCGAAGACGGACACCTATCGATCATCGGCGGCCCTGGCACGGGTGTAACGACGACGTTGCGCAGTGCAATCACCGCTCTTGGTGCCGCACAAAACGATCGCCCGATGTGGGTGTTCCCGGTCGATCACGGCGCAGGTGGTTTGACCGGTATCGACGAGTTCGGACATGTCGCATCGGTAATCAATAGCACCGATCAACCTCGTCAGGATCGCCTCCTCCAGTTCCTTTCGTCCACCCTTGACGAACGTCGAGCGAAATCCTCGACCACTGGTGACGAGCCGCTCATCGTCCTTGCGATCGATGGCCTTGGCTCTTTTGTTGAGACGAACGACGTCGACTCAGGAACCCCGAACGGTGAGCTCTTTGGACGAATTGGTCGAGACGGTCCAGCTGTTGGGATCTACCTACTCACCGGCTTCCAAGCACAAAACGAGATCCCTCGTATGCTGCGGACGTTCTTCAACCAGACGATTGTTCTGGAACAAGCTGATGAGCGTGCCTATGGCGACTTCGGCATACGCAACCGCAACCTGCCAGCGTTCGTCCCCGGCCGTGCGCTCTTTGGTACCGAACCAATGGTTGCCCAGGTCATCGATTGGGAAGCAGTCGCCCACAGGGGCCAAGTCGAGATAGCCGCTCTCGTCGAACCGCCATCGATGGAAGGGCTCTCGAGCAATGTTTCACAATCCGAACTCCCAGCAGCGAAGGTCGAACCCGATCTCAGCATCCCCTTCGCTCTTTTAGATCGGACCCGCGAATCGGCATCGCTTGAACTTCGCGTTGGCGAGCATGGACTGGTCGCTGGTCCGAGTCGCAGCGGACGCACCAACACACTGCGCGTGCTCGCATCGCAACTTCGAAGCGCAGACCCCGCGCTCATCTTGATCGGTGTGACGACCACGCCGGAGTCCACCCTCTTCGATGACGGGGTGTTCGATGCCGGAGGTCCGCTCGAAGACCTCACCGATGTGCTCGCCTCTTGTCTTGAGGCGGAGAGGCGAATGGTCGTGTTCGTCGACGACGCCGAACGAATCGATATCGACAAGGGCCCGCTCTACGACATTGCCCGGACGAGCCCGACCCACGCGACGATCATCGCCGCAGTGCGTTCTTCGACCGCCCGCCAGGGCTATTCCCACTGGACCCGCTTCGTGCGTGCGTCGGGTACGGGAGTACTGCTCGAACCCGACCAGACATTGGACGGCGAACTCCTCGGTGTCCGCCTCCCACGCGGACAGCGCCTCGACAAGGTCACCGGCCGCGGCTACTTGGTAGACAGCGGAGTGTCTGAAGTCGTTCAAGTAGCGGTAGCTGCTCAATAGCACGTTCTTCTCATAGCGCGCTCTGGCGTCTCTTCGTCTGAGCGTCGCGCGGAGATGCGCTCCTTCGGCGCTGGCCGAGGCTCGCAACATCGCGCCGGTGAACACCGCCTCGGGCGCCCAGCCTGCGTGGCGCTTGAACGTCCCCCGGAGGGGAGGAGTGCAAACACCGCCTCGGGCGCCCAGCCTCCGGGGCGCTTGAACGGCCCCCGGAGGGGACTAGCAAACGTTATGGATTTGTTTAATGTATATTCATGTGTC
>CAZBTI010000002.1:25336-43164 GCA_964494395.1 uncultured Acidimicrobiales bacterium
CCCCCGGAGGGGACTAGCAAACGTTATGGATTTGTTTAATGTATATTCATGTGTCACGATAAGAATCGAAACAACATGAAACGTCACGAAGGGTGCTCAAGGCGCTGAGGGCGGGTCATCTTCCCAAACAAGGAGTTTGTAGTTATGAGTGCAGCATTTATTGGTGGAAATCTCGATGCGCTGAGCGGTGCAGCAACCCGTTTGAACGCCTCGGGCGACAAGGCCGTTGCTACGACGGCATCAACCGAGACGGCGGCGCTTGCTCTCAACGAGGCAATCGAAACCGCAATGAAGGACCTGATCAGCAAGTTCGACGGCATTGCTGAGGAGTTGCGTACCGATATCAAAGAAGCGCACACGCAGTTGAGCAACGCTGACTGGCAAGGTGCATCTCGCGAGAATGCCTTGCAGATCAAGGGTGATCTTCTCGGCCAGGTCAACACGGTTCTCGGCAACGCCACCGGAAGTCTCGAAGCAGAACAGGCGGCGTTCGTTGGTCGGGCAACCGACTTGCTTGCTCAGGTGAAGACCGAGTTCGGTGGCGTCATGACGCAGGTCCAGGGCCAGTACGCCGCCCTCGCAGATGCTTCGGAGAAGACCCGAGCAAACCTCGAAGCAGCCGACCAGACCATTCGGATGGGTTAGCAATCAAGACGTTCGAGAGACAGCGATTCGACAAATGCCGAGGGCAAATGCCCTCGGCAGTTGTCGCGTTCGGCTCGCTGGACGCTCCCGGCAATGCGTGGGGCCGAAGTGGTGCTACCCGTCGGTAAGTTTCTTCGATTTCCTTTCAGCTTCAGTTGTAACCAAGGTCACAAGTCGTGTTAACTTGCCGGTAACTGGGCTGGCTGTTTGTCGCCTGACATAGAGGAGGGGTCCTTTCGTGGCAGTTGTAGAGGAACGGGTGCAGGCTGGTTCGTCCGGTACGGGTGCAAAAACCGTGGCTTCGCTGGCGCGGGATTGGGCTATCAACTCACCAAAACACGTTGCGTTTCGCGAGAAGAACTTCGGCATCTGGCAGGAATACACCTGGGCAGAGGCGTGGGAACTGATCGAACTCTCCGCCCATGCGCTCCTCGACCTTGGGGTCGACGTGGGCGACCGAGTCACGATCCACGCCGAGGATCGGCCCGAGTGGGTCATCGTCGATCTGGCAACGGTTGCCATCCGCGGGATCACCGTCGGTCTCTACCCAACGAACCCTGCAGCCGAGGTCGAGTACACCATCGAAGATTCCGGCTCGGTGGTCCACATCGTGGAAGACCAAGAGCAAGTCGACAAGATCTTCGAAAGTGACCAAGACAAGGTCAGCACCATTCGCTCTCTCGTCTATCTCGAGCCACGGGGCTTTAGTGGCTTCACCGACGAGCGCCTGATCTTCTGGGAGAACTTCCTCGAGAAAGGTCGTACGCATCGAGAAGCGAATCCCGGTGCGGTCGCCGACCGCATGGCGGCGGCCAAAGACGACGACATCATGACGTTCGTCTACACATCTGGAACGACCGGCCCGCCAAAGGGCGCCATGCTCACCAACGCCAACTCGATGTACGCCATCGACAAGGTCGTCGGCGAAGTTGACGCATACCCCGATGGAAAGCCGCCAAACGAGAACGACCAGATCCTCACCTACCTGCCCCTCTGCCACGTCGCTGAGCGCATCTTCTCTACGTGGACGATGCTCGCAGGCGGCCCAACGCTCAACTTTGCAGAGTCGATCGAGACCGTCGCCCAAAACCTGGGCGAGATTCAGCCGACGCTGTTCTTTGCTGTTCCGCGTATCTGGGAGCGCCTCCACGCTGGTGTTCTGATCCGTGGGGGAGACTCCACCCGGTTCAAGGCCTTGTGGTTGAAGACCGGCCTCAAGGCCGCCGACACGATCGGCAAGGCAAAGGTGAAAAACGGAGGCAAGCACACCGTCAGCAGCCGGATGCTGAACGCCATCTTCTATCCAATTCTTTTCCGGGCGCTCCAAGAACGCGTGGGACTGCGCCATTGCCGTCGGGCATCGAGTGGCGCAGCGCCGATCGCTCCTGAAGTCCTCCAGTTTTTCATGGGAATTGGCATCGAGGTGTACGAGCTCTACGGCATGACCGAGAACTCTGCTGTGGCCACGGTCAACTACCCGGGTCGAGTCAAGCTCGGCACCGTGGGCGAGCCATACAAGGACATTGGTCTCCGCCTCGAAGAAGGCACGAACGAGATCCAAACCAAGCACCCCGGCAACTTCGCTGGCTACTGGGGTAAGCCTGAAAAGACTGCCGAGACCTTCACTGAAGACGGTTGGCTCAAGACCGGCGACGTTGGCGAGTGGGTCGATGGAACCCATGTCAAGATCGTCGACCGCATGAAGGACATCATCATCACATCGGGCGGCAAGAACATCTCGCCGTCGGAGATTGAGAACACCCTCAAGGCAAGCCCGTTCATCAAGGAAGCAATGGTCGTTGGCGACGGGCGTAAATACCTCACTGGCCTTATCGCGATCGAACTCGACGTCGTGGGTGACTGGGCGCTACGCCGCAACCTTCCGTACACCACCTACCGGGACCTCACCGAAAAGCCCGAGGTCGTTGAACTCGTGCAAAAGGTGGTCGACGAAACGAACGAGAAGTTCGCTCGCGTTGAGGGACTCAAGAAGTTCCGGATGATCCCCAAAGAACTCGATCATGAGGATGGTGAGTTGACGGCGACACAGAAGCTGAAGCGTTCGGCCATGATGGATCTCTACGGAGACCTCGTGGAGTCGATGTACTAGATGACTGTCGAACTCCTGATCGGCCAGGCGCTTGCGGGCGGTCCGGCTATTTTGCTCAACACGATCGTGCGAGGGATGGCGATCGGCGGCGTTTACGCGATTATTGCGCTCGGATTTGTCATCATCTTCAAGGCCACCCAGGTCGTAAATTTTGCCCAGGGAGCCTTGGCCGCTGCGGGTGGCCTCTTCTTGTCATTTCTGGTGTTTGACCGGGTCAATTCAGAAACTCCACGGGGACAAACTCCCGGCACGTGGTGGCGTGCGCCGCTCGCAGGCGACGGGTTGCCCGACGCCAACGATCAATGGGCGTCCGTGCTTCTCGTGGCTGTTATCACCGGCGTTGTTGCCTCGCTGCTTTCGGGTAGATCAATTCCCGGGAAGTCGTTCCCGGCCGGCCTAGCTGCGTTCCTCGCATGCCGTTGGCTCGCAACGCGTTCGGGTTTCACGTTTCTCGAACCGCCGCTCCTTAGCCTCGTCGTTGCGCTCGCCGTCTTCTTCGTAGTTGCGCTGGCCTACCGCTGGCGTCCGGAGAAGGTCTTTGTCGGCGGAACAGCCATCGCGTTTGGTGCACAATTGATCATTGCCGCAATCGGGTCTGTCTGGCTCGATTGGCTCGGCAACTTAGCCATTGCGCTGGTCTTTGGGGCCTTGCTCGGTATGGCACTTGAGCGCGCGGCGATTCGGCCCATGATTGGTCAGCCACTCTTCTCGCTGGCGGTTATCACACTGGGGCTCGAGATCATCGTCCGGCAAACGGCTTCCGACTCGGTCCGAATTCTCAACCGGCCAGTGCTCGCTCCATGGTCGGCCGACCCCGCCAACCCTGAATCAGACGGTGGGTTCGTCATCGGCAACGCGTTCTTCGACTGGAGCTGGATCGCAATTTTGGTCGCCGCTGGATTGTCGTTCGTGGCAGTGAACGTCTTCTACCGGTCAAAGCTTGGTGTGGCCATGCGAGCTGTTTCATTCGACCAAGAAGCCGGAATGGCTCAAGGAATCAACGTTGGCCAGGTCTTCGCGATCGCCTGGGCATTCGGTACGGGCCTTGCGGTCCTTGGCGGTGTCTTTGCAACGCAGCCGCCGATCAGCCAAGCCGGCGCTGTTTCACTCACGACGGCGCTTGTTGCCTTCCGAGCCTTGCCAGCAGTGATTCTCGGCGGGCTTGACTCGGTCAAGGGCGCACTAGTCGGCGGGCTCTTTATCGGTCTCGCCGAGGCATTCGCGGGTCAGTACCTTGCGCCGTGGCAGTCAACGCTCGGTGCCGGCTACGCCCAGATCGTTCCCTACATCGTCATGTTGGCGGTGCTGCTCATCCGGCCATTTGGTCTGTTCGGCACACCTGAAATCCGGAGGGTCTGATCATGCAAGGACGTCCAAAACTCTTCACCTCGTACGAAGCAGACGCATCGATCTTTCCGACGAATCTGCAACGCGGTCTCGTCGCTCTATTCATCGCGATCTTGATCATGATGCCGTTCGACATCCCGGGCATCTCCGGTCCAGTACCGAGAGCATTCCCCGAGAGTTGGCCAATCATCGGCAATCGGTTCACCATTCTTGGACAAATTCCGATTCTCAAGGACGGAATTCCGTTCGTCCGGTTCCTCGGTGACGCCGCCTGGCTGCGCCCGATGACCGAAGTGTTCATCTTCGCCGTCGCAGCACTCGGTCTGAACATCTTGGCTGGCGTGGCTGGCCAAGTGTCGCTCGGACACGCCTTCTTCATGGGGGTGGGAGCATGCACAGCGGTTGTGCTCGGAGGCGCGCCAAGCTCCGACCCACTTCGTTGGGGCCTGGAACTTCCGATCTGGATCTGGCTCCCCGCTGCGGGCGTCGGCGCCGCGGCTGTCGGCATCTTGGTATCACCAACAGCGGTGAAATTGAGGGGGCTGTATCTCGGCATCGTGACGCTCGGGTTGGTGTTCATCGGTATTCACCTCAGTCGTGTGTTCCCACAGATCGCCGGGGACACCGAATCGGGTCGTCGATATCCCGAGTTCGATATCAGGCTCTGGCAAGAAGAGACCCCGCTCATCAACATCTCCTCCTCGGATAGCGTGGGAGGTTGGTTTGGATTGAACCGATTCGACGTCTCGACCGAACAGAAGGTGTACTTATTCACCCTCATCGTCGCACTGGTCATGACTCTCGTGGCGAAGAACATCGGTCGATCTCGCACCGGCCGAGCACTGCAAGCAATCCGCGACCGCGATATCGCTGCAGAAGTCATGGGCGTGAACGAGGCGAAGTACAAGAGGATTGCCTTCGCCATTTCCAGTTTCTATGCAGGTATCGCTGGTGCGATGTTCGCAAGCTTTCTCGGCTTTGCTGCCGGTAACCAGTTCAGTTTGTTCCTCTCGGTCGAGTTCATCGCCATCCTCTTGATCGGTGGAGCCGGCACGGTAAGTGGAACGTTGCTTGGCACCTTCTTCGTCGTGATATCGCCAGAGTTGATCGAGCAGGTGACGCGATTCCTAGAGGATCAAGAAACGGGAATTACCGGGGCAATCGGCAACTTCTTGTTGACCGAAGGACCGGGTGACTTTGGTCCTGTCTCAACGGCTCCCATCAGTCCGGGGTGGGCGTTAGGGGTCTTTGACTGGAACATCGTCATCTACGGCGTGCTCATCGTGGTGTTCTTGATCTTTGAGCCGCTCGGACTATTCGGAATCTGGCTAAAGATTCGGAACTATTGGAAGGGCTGGCCGTTCAGCTACTAAGAAGAAGGACTCGAACAATTGCCGGTGTGACGGGCGACATACATGTCGCCTCAGTATCGACCAAACTGATCTTCGAAGGGCGAAAGCCGTTCGAGAAATGCAATACATAACACAAGACAGTTCGTCGGTATCGGCGAGCTGAACCCTGGAGGGGGAACCATGAAACGAATGCGTTGGTTGGCATTGCTTGCCATCTTCAGCCTTTTTGCAGTCGCGTGCAGCGCTGCTGAAGAGGCAGCCGAAACCGCTACAGATGCGGCAGAGGAAGTCGTCGACGATGCCACTGGTGGCGACGACGAAGAAGAAGCCATGGAAGATGACGAAGAAGAAGCCATGGAAGATGACGAAGAAGAAGCCATGGAAGACGATGAAGAAGGCGGCGGCGACGTCGCTGAGGTCTCCACCGACTTTGGCGTCACCGAGGACACCATTCGCGTCGGGCTGAACGCAGACCTCACCGGACCCTTCGCAACCCTCACCTCGGTCATTGTCTCGGCCCAAGAGGTCTACTTTGACCGCGTCAACGAAAATGGCGGCATTGGCGGGCGCATGATCGAACTGGTGACTGAAGACACCGCCTACGACGTGCCAACGCACATTGACAACTACGCAGCCTTCGCCGAAGAAAGCGAAGAGGGCGTCGTGATGTTGAGCCAATCGACTGGCTCTCCTCAAACGACGGCGATCGCCGAGGATCTCGTCGCAGATGATCTGATCGCAGTTCCTCTGTCGTGGTACTCCGGTTGGGCAACCGACATTGGCACCAACGTGTTCGAGCTCTACACCAACTACTGCTTCGAAGGCATGAACGGCATTGAGTTCCTCGTTCAGCAATCCGGCATTGACGCTCCAACGGTTGCGATTGTGACCAACCCTGGCGAGTACGGCCAGGACAGCGCTGCTGGTGCGCGCATTGCTGCCGAGGCGCTCGGACTCGACATTGTGGTTGACCTTGAGGGTGGAATCGCAGGCGAGGACTTCGCCCCGATCATCAGCGAGTTGGTTCAGGCGCAGCCTGACATTGTTTGGATCGCTAGCTCTCCAGCAATTACCGCTGAAATCCTCGGTGGCGCTGTAGCCAGCGGCCTCACCGCCATCTGGAGTGGTGCTGTTCCGACCTACAACCCGGCAGTGATCGCAGACGGAAGCCCAGTTGCTCCCGCATACGATGCGTTCTTCTTCCCATCGGCGTACACCTCAGCATGGGGTTCGACCGATGAACCTGGCATGGTCGACATGATCGAGACGATCAGCGCCGCACAGCCGAACGCAACGTTCTCGCAGGCCGACTCGTTTGTTATTGGTTGGACTGAGGCAATCTTCACCGAGGCTGTCCTGGAACAAGCAGTCGCAAATGGCGACCTTACCCGTGCCGGTGTTGTCGCAGCAGCGAACGAAGTCACCGTTGACTTCCAGGGCCTCGCACCTGACCAGACCTGGAACGGCGATCCAAACGACACCGCTGTTCGTGCGGGCTTCTTCTACGACATCGACCTGAGCATCGCAACCGTAGGTGACGCAATCACCTCCGGAGGCTCAACGGGCCTCGTCGAGTTGGAAGCAAACTTCGTTGGCGACGTGGCTGCTGGCCACGAATTCACCGAACCCTGCTTCGTATCAGCTGGATAGCTGACAGGTAGTTAGGCCATGTGCTGTCCGATCCTCGGGCAGCACATGGCCCCCTCTCGTCACGATCGGATCTGAAATGCTTGAAGTTGCGAACCTGGAAGTCGTGTACAACGAAGTTGTCCTCGTGCTCCGGGGACTCTCGATCGAAGTCCCAGACGGTCAGATCGTTGCCCTACTGGGCGGCAATGGCGCTGGCAAGACCACCACGTTGCGGGCCATCAGCGGCCTGCTCGGCGTGCACGAAGGTGTGGCCACCAAGGGCGCCATCAGCTGGAACGGCGACGAAATCACCGCCGAGAATCCGGCCGACATCGTTCGGTCCGGCATCACCCAGGTGATGGAAGGACGTCGGGTCTTTGCCGAACTCACCGTCGACGAAAACCTCCAAACGGGTGGGTTTACGAACAACGACAAAGAGTCGGTTCAGGAGGCCTATGACCGCACCATGGAGTTGTTCCCGGTGCTTCACGATCGCCGCAGTTCGCTCGCTGGCTATCTCTCTGGTGGTGAGCAGCAGATGCTCGCAATCGGGCGAGCCATGATGGCCGATCCGAAGCTGCTCATCCTCGACGAGCCCTCACTTGGGCTTGCACCCCTGCTCGTCGAACAGATTCGCGACATTGTGGTCGATATCAACAAGTCAGGTGTCAGCGTGTTGCTCATCGAGCAGAACGCCGCAATGGCGCTATCGATTGCTGACTACGGCTACATCATGGAGAACGGCAAGATCGTTCTTGACGATGAGGCCGCCAAGCTCCGAGAAGACGAGGATGTTCAAGAGTTCTACCTTGGGCTCCACACCGACGAATCTGGCGAGCGCAAGAGCTTCAAAGACGTTAAGCACTACAAGCGCCGCAAGCGCTGGTTGTCATAGCTAAGGAACGAGAGAACGACACATGAGCGAACATCTTCTCGAAGTTGAAGACATCACCCTCCGGTTCGGCGGCGTGACCGCCATCAACGGCGTCAGCTTTCACGTCAACGACGGCGAGCTGTTCTCGATCATCGGTCCGAACGGCGCCGGTAAGACCTCTATCTTCAACACGCTCTCCCAGGTGTATCGCCCCCAGGAGGGCGACATCCTCTGGCAGGGCAAGTCGATTCAAGGGGAGCGTCCAGACAAGATCGCCGGGATGGGTATTGCCCGCACTTTCCAGAACATCGAACTGTTCGCCAACATGACCGTGATCGACAACCTCCTCACCGGACGCCACGTACGGATGAATAGCTCATGGGCGGCGGGGGCCCTATGGCTCGGCAAGGCGAGAAAAGAAGAGATGGAGCATCGCCGCAAGTGCGAGGACATCATCGATTTCCTCGAAATCGAGGCCTATCGAAAGTTCCCGGTAGCGCTCTTGCCCTACGGCATCCAAAAGCGAGTCGAACTCGGACGAGCGCTCGCAATGGACCCGGTCCTCCTGCTCCTCGACGAGCCCGTCGCAGGCATGAACCAGGAAGAGACCGAAGATATGGCGAGGTTCATCCTCGACATCCGACGCGAACTCGGCATTGCCATGATCATGGTCGAACACGACATGGGCCTCGTCATGGACATCGCGGATCGCATCATGGTCCTCGACTTCGGCCAAAAGATCGCCGAAGGTCTCCCCGAGGAAATCCAGAGCAACCCAGACGTCATCGCTGCCTACCTCGGCGGCGAGCTGAGTGCATAAATAGACGAGCGGCTCCGCCGCGATTTTCGTCTATTTCCGAACTCAGCCTCTTGTCCCCTCCGGGGGCCGTTCCAGTGCCACGGCGACGGTGCGCCCGAGGCGGTATCTGCGCGTGTCGCGCCCAAACCGGTCACCTTGAAATACAGGTCAGCGCTGTGGCGGGGTTCGAGGCGGTATGCCCGCGATGTTTCGAGCCCCTAGGCGAGAAACTCGGTGAGCGAAGCGAACGGCCAACTCCGGGGTCAGACCCTTGGATTGACATTGCAGTTGTCAAGCGTTGAAATTTCAGCTGTTCTCTGGCTGTTGGATTGGCGTCCACCCGGTTCGGTGGTCAACGCTGGGGTCAGACCCTTGGGTTGACCAATGGCGGAGTTTGGGCGGGGTGTTTGGGTGGGGCAGAATGACTTCGTGGCTGCGTTTGACCTTGAATTACTTGCTTCTTCTGCGCTTGCGGGTGATGTTCTAGAGAACTCTGTCGCGGAGCAGATTTTGCTCGATCCTGATATTGATCTGCTTCCGTTGGTGAATGCGGCGTATCGGGTTCGTCATGCTCGTTGGGGCAAGACGGTTCAGGTGCACATCTTGAACAATGCAGCGAACGGCAAGTGCCCAGAGGATTGCTCGTACTGCACCCAGGGGAAGAACTCTTCGGTTCCGATCGAGGAGTACTCGATGAAGAGTCCGGACGAGATCATGGAAGAGGCTCGGCTTGCATACGAGAACGGCGCCTTCCGCTACTGCATGGTGTTCTCTGGTCGCGGACCGTCGACCACCCGCACCGATGAGTTGGCATCACTCGTAAGAGACATCAAGGCAAAGTACCCGCTCGAAGTGTGCGTATCGGCTGGTCTTCTTGACGACGACAAGGCTGCGGTGCTCGCCGACGCTGGCCTCGATCGCTTGAACCACAACCTGAACACCTCCGAAGAGCACTACGCCGAGATCTGCACGACGCACACCTATCAGGACCGCCTCAACACGCTGAAGGCAGCGAAGCGCAACGGCATTGAGATGTGCTCGGGGCTCATTGCCGGCATGGGTGAGCCAGCGTCAGATCTCGTCGAAATCGCACAGACACTTCGCGACCTCGGCGCCGAATCGATCCCGGTGAACTTCCTGCTTCCATTCGAAGGAAACGACCTGGTCGAGCCGCAGGGACTCAGCCCCGAATACTGCCTGCGGGTGCTGTGCATGTTCCGCTTCACGAATCCGACTGCCGAGATTCGTGTGGCCGCCGGCCGCGAGTTCCACCTTCGCTCGCTCGAACCACTCGCGCTGTATCCAGCAAACTCGCTGTTCCTCGAGGGTTACCTAAACGCAAAGGGCGCAGCTTCCAACCGGACATACGAGATGATCACCGACGCCGGATTTGAGATCGTCAGCGACTTCTCCGCCGATGGCCTCGTCGACTCCGCAGAGAAGCATGCGATGGAGCACCCAGTAGAAATAGCCGGCAAGTCCGCAGTCAAAACGCTAGAGGACCTCCGCCCCGGCCTTGCGTGAGAATCTGTGGTTGCTGAGCAGCCAATGCGCGGCTGACAAACCAGAGATTACGACGGCAACGCGTAGGTGATGGTGGCGTGGGCTACTGGGCGGTCTGGCTGTCCGTCGATGGTCATGACGATGTCGCCGTAGATGAGTTTGCGGCCGCGCTTGAGCTGTCGGGCTTTGGCGATGACGTCGCCGCCAATCGCCGGGCGTAGGAAGGTGATGTGGCAGTCCCACGTGACCGCCATTGGGGTGATGCCTTCGGTCGTGAAGGTCAGAACCCATCCGCAGAGGTCGGCGATGTTGAATAGCGTCGGCCCCGAGATGTAGCCACCGGGTCGAAGCGCTGCTTCGTCGTAGATCCACCGAACCTGCACATCGTCGGGATCGGTCTTTTCGATGACGATCGGGGTGTCCTTTGCGAAATCTCCAAGAGACAGCATGAAGTCGGTGACATCTTGTGGCGTTACTTGAGACTCCATGTCTTCCTTATCGTTTGGTGACGGTCCGGGTGCGTCCCCGAAAGTAGGCAACAGGTTCGTTCCGTTGGTTGGTGATCTTGACGTCGGTGAGTTTGGTTCGGCCCCAACCGTCGACGTGGATGCCGACGGCGGTCAAGTAATCGCCGACCAAGGCGGCCTTGGTGAAGTCGATGTCGGCATGCGCTGCGAAGGCGACTTGATCGTCGGGGAGTGGTCCATTGGAGGTGTAGTCAAAGGCGGTGTCGGCGAGGAGGAAGAGCAGGCCGCCGTGGCAGGTGCCATGACTGTTGAGCATGGTGTCGGTGACGGTCATCGACGCGGTCACTGCACCATCGACCTGTGCCACTTCGATTCCGTACTGCTCGATGGCGGGGTCGGATCCTTGCATGCGGCGAGCCTAGTCTGTGCCAATGTTCATCAACGGTGAGTTTGTCGACGCCCTCTCTGGTGCGACCTTTGAAGTGACTAACCCGGCGACGGGGGCGAGCCTCGGCCACGTGCCCGACGGTGCCGCGGCCGACGCAGAAGCCGCCATTGCCGCGGCCGATGCGGCCTTTGCGGACTGGTCGAGAACCACGGCTTACGAGCGGGCCGACATCTTGATGACCGCGTGGCGGTTGATGGGGGAGCGGGCTAGTGACCTCGCAGCGCTGATGACCGCCGAACAAGGCAAGCCGTTGCGTGCGTCGAAAGCGGAGGTCAACTACGGGGCCGACTTCATCCGTTGGTTCGCCGAGGAAGCGCGTCGCCTGACCGGCGAGTGGATTCCCTCGTCCCGGGCTAACCAACGCTTCCTCTCGGTGCAATCACCGGTCGGCGTGGTCGCTGCGGTCACGCCATGGAACTACCCAATGTCGATGCTCACCCGAAAGATCGCTCCAGCACTGGCAGCTGGATGCACCATCGTGCTGAAGCCCGCCGAAGCGACGCCCTTGAACGCGAAGGCCATCTTCGAAGTCTTTCATGACGCTGGTGTTCCCAACGGCGTCATCAATATGGTTACGGCGTCGAATCCAGTGCCGATCGGTGAGGTGTTCACTACGGATCCTCGGGTGGCGAAACTTACCTTTACCGGTTCGACAGCGGTTGGCCGAGTGCTCGCCGGGGCCGCCGGAGCATCGCTCAAACGGGTCTCGGTCGAACTCGGTGGTCATGCGCCGTTCATCGTGATGCCTGACGCCGACCCGGTCCATGCCGCAAAGGGCGCTGCAGCGCTTAAGTACCTGAACGCTGGCCAAGCGTGCATCAGCCCCAACAGGCTGTACGTGCCGTCGGCCTCGGTCGAAGCGTTCACCGAGACTATGGCGGCCAGGGTCGGTCGCATCCAGACCGGTGATGGCTCGGCCGAAGGCATTGGCTGTGGCCCGCTCGTGAACGATGCAGCCGTTGCAAAGGTCGAAACGCAAGTCGACGATGCCGTAGCAAAGGGTGCCGAGGCGGTCGTCGGCGGGCAGCGACTGACCGAAGGCGCGCTGTCCAACGGGCACTTCTACGCCCCGACGGTGCTGTCGGGCGTGACGAGCGACATGGTCATCTATCGCGAAGAGACCTTCGGTCCGGTCGCCCCGATCATTGCCTATGACGACCCCGAAGAGGTGATCGACATGGCAAACGATACGAACTACGGCCTGGCTGCGTACGTGTACACGAACGACCTTTCGACTGCGTTGAAGACTGTCGAGGCGCTGCGCTTCGGCATCATTGGGGTCAACGACGTGAATCCGACGTCGGCCTCTGTGCCTTTCGGAGGGATGAAGGACTCGGGGCTTGGTCGTGAGGGGGCTCGGGAAGGCTTGCTCGAGTACTTGGAAACCAAGACGGCCGGCATTGCTCTCTAGGGCTCTTTCGTGCCGGCGCTGTAAGGCTCGGGCGCATTGCGATATCCTTGAGCTATGAGCGGCGTCACCTGGGATCAGCGAAACCCGGGGGACTGGCTTGCCTCGAATGGCCGCTGGTACCCCGAGAGCCAACGACCTCGCTGGTGGGACACGCTTGCCTTGCCGCCGGCTCCGGGTCACGGAGGAGCATCGAGTCTGCACGAGCGTGCCGAGGCCACTGCACCGCCCCGCGCAACCAATCGAACTAGAGCAACCACTCGAACGACCACAGCGAAGCGGCCACCTGCGCCGAGACGCCCGTCGAGTTCATCGACAACGTCCTCGACAGCATCTTCGTCGCCGGCTCCGCCCCGATCATCCTCGGCTCCGCCGCCAGCCTCGCCGGTTACTCCGACCGGACGTCGGGTGGCCCCAGCGACGGCGAGCGATGTGCGGACCTATAAGTATCGGCTGCCTACCGGCCAGGCTTCGCCGCAAGGTTTGCCACCCGCATCGGAGTGGCGCGACGACCAAGCCGATGGCGATGACGATGCCGGCACGCTGCCACCAGCGCCCACCGATCCAACTAATTCCGCACCGGCTCCGCCTGGACGACTGGTGCCGGGTAGGCAGGGGCAAGCCCGAACGCAACCACAGACGGTCGCGAAGGCGAGCGCCTCTGCATACGCCGGAGATCTTGGACGGGTGCTAGGAAAGGCACGGAAGAAGATCGAAGACGCGATCAACGAGGCAGCCGAGGGAAAGTAGGGGGCTTCGCCAAGAACGCATGGGGGACACAGCATGACGAATACCGAGTTCTTCCTGACCGACAGGCTGTCTTCGGTCGAAGGCCAGATCACGCTTTCTGGAGCGCAGGCGCTCATGCGCATCCCGATCGACCAGCATCGCGTCGACGTTGCCAAGGGGTTGAAGACCGCGACGCTGATCAGTGGCTATCGCGGATCTCCAGTCGGTGGTATCGAGGGGATCATCAGCCAGCACCAAGCCATCCTCGACGCGGCCAACGTGTCGTTCATCAGCGGTGTGAACGAGGAACTCGCCGCAACCATCATCTGGGGTTCGCAGATGGCCGAACTCGAAAAGACCAAACGCTACGACGGTGTTTTAGGTATGTGGTACGGCAAGGGTCCGGGCGTCGACCGCTCCGGCGATGCGTTCCGGCACGCCAACCTGGCCGGCGTTGGTCCACATGGGGGAGTGCTGGCCATCGCTGGTGATGATCCGGAGTGCAAGTCTTCGACCATCCCGTCGGCTTCGGAGTTCGCGCTCCACGACGCTGGGATGCCCGTCCTTTACCCGGCCGATGTCGCAGATGTGCTTCGACTCGGTCGCTTCGGCTTCGAGATGTCGCGTGCATCCGGCCTTTGGGTTGGCTTCAAAATCCACACCGACGTTGCCGATGGCTTCGCCACCGTTCCCGCAACGGCTGGTGCCCCCGAAGTTGC
Source organism: uncultured Acidimicrobiales bacterium (assembly GCA_964494395.1). Classification (GTDB taxonomy): domain Bacteria; phylum Actinomycetota; class Acidimicrobiia; order Acidimicrobiales; family SHLQ01; genus SHLQ01. The sequence goes on from CAZBTI010000002.1 coordinate 39,367, forward strand.
CGACTACGTGCACGAAGTCGATGGGCAGCCATGGCAGGCATCGATCAACAACAACCTCATTTCACCCGCCTCACCCATGCTTGAAGAAGAAGCGTTTGGGGTGCGCACCGAGGCCGCACTCGGCTTTGCGCGAGAGAATCACATGGCTCGCTCGTTCGGGTCCACGAAACCGTGGCTCGGCATCATCGTTGCCGGAAAGCCCGTTGGCGACGTCCAGGACGCACTCGCGATGCTCGGGGTTGATGATCAACTCGACGACCTCGGCATAGCGGTCTATGTGCCATCTATGATCTCACCGCTCGAACCGCAGGGTCTGCGTGCCTTTGCGTCCGGGCCGGAAACCATCCTCGTCGTCGAAGCCAAGCGACCGTTCATCGAGGCGCAAGTGCGCGACATTCTGTACGACGAGACGAACCCGCCGAGGGTGTATGGCAAGCGCGACTGGGATCGCGAAACCCTCATTCCGATTGCAGGTGCGTTGAACTCGAAGACCCTCGTCGGACCTTTGCGCCGGGTCCTCGAACAGAAGATCGATCCCGCACGGCTCAAGAAGCAACGCGAACGGATTCCGCTCATTGCCGATAACGCTCCTTTCGATGACGAGGTACTTCCTGGCCGCACACCGTATTACTGCTCGGGTTGCCCGCATAACCGTTCGACGGTTGTACCCGAGGGTTCCAGCGCCGCCGGAGGCATTGGTTGTCACACCATGGCGCTTTGGATGGGACGGAACACCGAAGGTCTGACCCAGATGGGTGGCGAGGGTTCGCAATGGGTGGGCACTGCCCCCTTCGTTCGTGAGGGCCATCGCTTCCAGAACCTTGGAGATGGCACGTTCTTTCACTCGGGCTCGCTCTCGATCCGCCAGGCGGTCGCCGCAGGGACGAACATCACGTTCAAGCTGCTCTATAACCACGTCGTCGCAATGACCGGTGGTCAAGATGCCGCCGGCGAGATGCCCGTCCCCGAACTCACCCGCTGGCTTCGAGCCGAGGGCGTTGGAGCGATCGTGGTTGTAACCAACGACAAAGACCAGTATGGGTCGGATGCGAAGTTCGAGAAGGGTGTGCGGGTCGTCGACCGCGATTCGTTCGACGAAGTGCAACGCCAGCTCCGCGACATCCCAGGCGTGACTGCGCTGATCTATGACCAAGGCTGCGCCGCCGATCTACGCCGCAACCGCAAACGCGGAACCGTGGTCACGCCGACGACTCGGGTGATGATCAACGAGGCGATCTGCGAGGGTTGTGGCCATTGCGGTGAGGTATCGAACTGCATGAGTGTGCATCCGGTCGAGACGCCGTTTGGCCGCAAGACCCGCATTCACCAAGAGTCGTGCAACTACGACCTGAGCTGCCTTGGCGGCAACTGTCCTGCATTCGTGACCGTCGAGATCGACCCGAATGACCGAGTGGCCAAGGTCCGCAGCGGGGCCGATTTCGCCTATGGCGACCGCCCCGACGATCCGGCACTGCCCGACAAGGCGACGCTTCTCATCGTTGGCGTCGGCGGAACCGGCGTGGTGACCGCGAGCCAAGTGCTGTCGACCGCTGCCATGCTCGACGACAAGGTGGCGACCAGTCTCGATCAAACCGGGCTCGCTCAAAAGGGTGGGCAGGTCATCTCCAACCTTCACCTCGCAAACGAGCCCTACGAGGGCGCAGCGAAGGTGGGCATTGGTGGCGCCGATGCCTTCTTGTTGTTCGACGTCGTTGGCGGTTCGATGCCGGCTGTCCTCGACAGGGGCGACTCCGAGCACACACGCGCTGTCGTGTCGACCAGCCGGGTGCCCACTGGCCAGATGGTCACGAAGGTCGACCAGGCCGAGTTCCCGGCGATCGACCGCTTCCGGGCCCGAATCGATGGAGTCACCAAGGCCGAGGAGAACGTGTGGGTCGATGCCGAAGCAATCGCCCGACACGTGTACGCATCACAGCCAGCAGCGAACATGCTGGTCGTCGGAATGGCGTACCAGATGGGGATGATCCCGGTCAGGGCGACCGCGATCGAAGAAGCGATTCGGCTGAATGGTGTTGCCGTCGAAATGAATGCCTCTGCGTTTACTTTGGGTCGTCGAATCGTCGCCGACCCGGACTTGCTGACCGAACTGTCGGCGAGTGCCACCGTCGTCGAACCTTCGGCGCCCACTCCGACACGAGTCGTCCAAGCGTTACTCGGGACGGTCCCCGATCCCGGCGCCGACCTCGATGAGATTCTTCGATGGCGCATCCCCGAACTCATTGCTTGGGGAGACGAGGAGTATGCCCGCCGGTATACCTCGACGATCGCAGCGGTTCGTTCTTCGGAACAGGAAAGCGGAGTGTTTGGAACGCCGCTCTCCTCGGTTGCTGCGCGGCATCTGTTCAAGCTGATGGCGTACAAGGACGAGTACGAGGTTGCGCGTCTCGCTCTACGAGGAGACATGGAAGCGCAGGCGAAATCTCGATTCGGGCCGAATGCAACCCTGAGTTACGAACTGCACCCGCCTTCACTGAAGAAGGTCGGAGTGAAGAAGAAGATCTCCATTCCCTCATCGGTTGCGCAAAAGACGTTCGCCTCGCTTCTCAAGTCGAAGAAGGTACGTGGCACGAGGCTCGACCCGTTCGGCCGCTCCGAAGAGCGTCGAGTCGAACGAGAACTGATTATCGAATACGAGCAATTGTTGGTTCGTTTGCGGAGCGAACTACGCCCAGACAATGTCGAGACTCTGGCATCGATCGCCGACCTCGCCGACCAGATTCGCGGCTTCGACGAGATCAAACTCGGCAACGTTGCTCGCTATCGCGAACAAGTCGCTGCGGCGCTCACTGCGCTAGGTTAACCAAACCGAACGCAAGGGAAAGGTGCCAATATGAGCGTCTCGATCAAAGACATCGATGGACTGCAAGGTCTCATCACCGAAGAGTGGACCGATTGGACTCCCTCGGTCGAGGTCACACAAGACATGATCAACACCTTTGCTGACGTCACGAAGGATCACCAGTGGATCCACGTCGATGTTGAGCGGGCGAACGCCGGACCCTTCGGCGGGCCCATTGCACACGGCTTCCTCACGCTCAGTCTCGTCTCGCACTTCAGCGAGCAGCACTTTCCCGAGGTCGATGGGCTGCTCGGTGTCCTCAACTACGGCGCTGATCGTCTTCGGTTTCTGAACCCGGTGCCGGCGGGCGCAAAAGTGCATGCGAAGTCACGCATCGTCGACGTCACGCAGAAGGCGTCCGGCGTTCTGTTGAAGACCGAGGTTGCTGTTCATGTCGAAGGCGATGAAAAGCCAGCCGTGCTTTATGAATCTCTCGGCTTAATGCTGGGGTAAGAGAGCCGAAAGTCTCACCGTCAGGACTTGCCCTTAGGTAGATGCGAGTGTGAGTCTTTAGCAATGCTCAGTGCGAATTTTGACATCGATACCATCCGCATCTTCATTCATGTGCTTGCGGTGACGGTATGGGTCGGCGGCCAAATCGTAATGATGGCGATCTTGCCGGTCCTCAAGGCCGCCAACGTCGAGGGCTTGCCAAAGATGGTCGCGAAGGGCTTTCAGAACATCGCATGGCCAGCGATGGCCATTGCCATCTTCACCGGCTTTTGGAACATCTTTGCCTTGCGTGGCCTGGAGAAGTCCTTTGCGTGGAACATGATCTTTGGAATCAAGTTCCTCATCGTGATCATCTCAGCAGTCGGAGCCGCACGGCACGCAAAGGCTGAAGACCCAAAGCAAAAGGCCATCTACGGAGCCATTGGCTTCGGCGCAGCCATCATTGCGATGTTCCTCGGCTACGTCATCTAGAAATCGTCATCTAG
>CAZBTI010000002.1:43264-54061 GCA_964494395.1 uncultured Acidimicrobiales bacterium
AATCGCCATCTAGCTCAGGGCAAAATAGACAACCGCAATCGAGATTTGTACAGGCTCACAGACCGCTACGGTCTGTCAGCCTTCACAAATCTTTTGGCGCCCGGTCAGGACTAGTCGGCTGATCTCGGCCATGAGTTGGTCGGCGTTGGCGATGTGATCGTCGCTTTCGAACCACATCGGCGGCCCGACGTTCGTCACGACGCTATGACGGCCGAGTCGGGGCATTGGCAACGGAGTTCCGGGCTTCCACGTCTCGTTTGAGAAGGCAAAGCCGACGGGTAGTACTGCAGCGCCAGCGGCGCGTGCGATGCGCGAGACCCCGGGTCGGCCCTGGCCGACACCGTCGACCTGGTCTTTGGGTTTGATAATGCGGCCCTCGGGCATGATGGCGGTGGTCTGTCGGGCGATCAACGCCTCGATCATCGTGGCTTCTGCGGCTTCCTTGTCATCTTTGCTGAATCCAACGCAGCCAATGTTTCGGAAGAAGGCGGCAGCGAGGGGGTTCGCGAAAAAGCGGGAGTTGACGCCGATGCGGCTCGTCAGCCCGTAGTGGCCGAGGAGGATGAGTGATGCTGCTAGGTCGAAGAGGCTCGAATGGTTCGCAGCGATTATTAGGGGCCGGTCGGTCGGCAGTTCGATTTTCTCGGGGAGAACAACTCGAGAGGACAGTCGAGACACGACGTGAGAGCCCCCGACCGATACGGCGTATCGCTTTTCGAACCCGGTGTCGGCGAAGAGGCCTTTAGCCTCGCCCTTGCCGAACATCTGCGTCTCCACCTTGCTGATTGTAGGTCGTCCGGGTCTGGGCACGACGGGGCGGGGAGATACGATCTCGTTGCACTACGGAGGTGTTACATGGTCGAACCCGACTTCCTTGAGTTCTCGACGTTGAGTCTGCACGCTGGCCACCAACCCGACCCGCAAACGGGTGCACGCGCTGTTCCGATCTATTGGTCGACCTCGTACATGTTCGACAGCACCGACCAAGCCGCTGGTCTGTTCAACCTCGAAGTCCCGGGCCACATCTACTCTCGCATCTCGAACCCCACTACGGCCGTGCTCGAAGAGCGGATCGCAGCACTCGAAGGCGGCGTCGGAGCGGTATGCACCGCCAGTGGCATGGCGGCGTTCCACTTGGGGATCGCCACGCTGATGGGAGCGGGCGGCCACATCGTCGCCGGTCGCAACCTCTATGGCGGTACCGCCAACATCCTCACGCAGACCTTGCCGCGATTCGGTATCACCACCACCTTCGTCGACCCGAATAATCCCGATGCCTTTGAGGCTGCGATCACCGAGGACACTCGTCTCGTCTATGGCGAGACGTTGGGTAACCCGGGTATCGAAGTCATGGATATTGAGATGGTGGCCGACGTGGCTCACCGCAACGGTCTTCCGCTGATGGTCGATTCGACGTTTGCTACGCCCTACCTCATCAAGCCGATCGAGCATGGTGCGGACATCGTGATGCATTCGATCACCAAATTCATGGGCGGCCATGGCGTGGCTCTCGGTGGAGTGCTCGTCGACGGCGGCCGATTCGACTGGGAAGCCAGCGGCAAGTTCCCCACCATGACCGAGCCTTATGACGGCTATCACGGCCTCGCATTCGCTGAGGAGTTCGGTACCGCAGCCTTTATCACGCGGGCCCGGGCGGAAGGGCTCCGAGACTTCGGCGCAGCGATCAGCCCAATGAACGCCTTCCAGATCCTCCAAGGAGTCGAGACGCTGCCGCTGCGCATGGAGAAACACGTGTCGAATGCGAATGCGGTGGTTGACATGCTCGTCGAACACGAAGCAGTGGAGTGGGTCGCTCATCCCAGCGCTCCGACCCATCCCGATCATGAGCTTGCAAAGAAGATGTACCCCAAAGGGGCTGGAGCCATCTTGAGTTTCGGAGTGAAGGGTGGCCGTGAAGCTGGCCGCAAGTTCATCGAGTCGGTGAAACTCGCTTCGCACCTCGCCAACGTTGGAGATGCTCGAACCTTGGTCGTGCACCCCGCGTCGACGACGCACCAGCAAATGTCTGCCGAGGCCCTTCGGGTGGCCGGTGTGGGCGAGGACCTCGTGCGTCTCTCCGTAGGCCTCGAGGACGAGAAAGACATTCTTGCCGATCTAGTCCAGGCGCTTCGTGCGTCGCAGCGATAAGGAGCGTAGACATGGAGATCACCTTCCGCGGCGAGTCTGTCCGCATTGCGACAGGCGGGCGTTCGCACGACAGCGACCTGCCCGGCATCGTCTTTATCCACGGATCGGGCATGGACCGAACCACATGGCAGATGCAGAGTCGTTGGTTTGCTCATCACGGGTATCGGGTCGCGGCAATCGACCTTCCCGGTCATGGTCTGAGTGGCGGTGAACCAATCGAGTCGATCCCCGAGATGGGGGAGTGGACTGCCGGACTCATTCACGAATTGGGGTTGGCGCCCGCCCATATCGTGGGCTTCTCTCTCGGTACCTACGTCGCCATCGAAGCTGCCGCACAAGATCCGACATCGGCTGAGTCGGTCGTGCTCATCGGCACTGCGGCGGCGATGCCGGTGCATCCCGAACTCTTGTCGACAAGCTACGAAGACATTCCGAAAGCCAGTCGTCTCATGACCTCGTGGGGCATTGGGAGCAGGGCGCATCGAGGAGGCCATCAGTCGCCGGGGATGTGGCTCGTCGGTTCGAGCACTGCGCTTTTGGACACCTCGCCGGAGAACGCCCTTGGCCATGACATGGTCGCGTGTAACAACTACGAGGACGCCGTATCGTCTGCAGGCAAGATCGACGTGCCGGTCACGTTTGTGTTGGGTACTGAAGACAAGATGACGCCGATCAAGAAGAGCGGCGATCTGGTCGACGCAGTCAAGGACGCAACGGTGGTGCGCATGGACCGCATTGGCCACATGATGCCCATCGAAGACCCTCTCGGGGCTCGCCGTGCGATCGCCGAAGCGATTGGCTGGGACGGCCAGCGCTCATAGCGGGTGTTGCAAGGTCGTGATTCAGTCATTCGTTTACGAACAGCCGCGCCCTAACGTTGTGCTGTGGAAATTTTTGGCGTCATCAACGCATCCCCCGATTCACTCGCTGACTTCTCCGTAGCAAGCACCCCCGATACGGCTCGGTCCTATGCCGAAGAGTTGATTGCCGCCGGAGCCGATCACATCGACCTTGGCGGACAGGCCAGTCACGGCGCGGCAGCGATGGTGTCCCCCGATGAAGAGTGGGCAATCCTCGAAGGGCCACTTCGGGCGATTGCCGAACTCGGTGTGACGATCTCGGTCGACACGTGGCAGGTCGAGACGGCTCGAAGGGCGTTCGACGCCGGCGCGTCTGTGCTCAATGCGGCCGATGCGCTGCAAGATCCCGCGATGCTCGAGTTTGCCGCCGAGCGCGAATGCGACATCGTGCTGCCGTTCATGCTCGGTCCCGATCCACGGCACCTCAAGCATGTCGACGGCGATCCGGTCGAGGTGATGGTCTCGTGGTTCGGTGAGCGTCTCAAAGAGATGGAGACCTATGGCATTCGGGAGCGGTGCTACCTCGACCCGGGCACGGGCTTTGGTCCGGCCGACTGGGATTGGGAAACTCGCGCCGAATACCAGCGCAAGATCTACACCGGCCTCGATCGACTCCGGGTCTACGACCTACCGATCTACGTTCCTGTGCCGTGGAAGCAGACTCCCGATCGGATGGAACTGCTCGACATCGCGCTCTCGCACAACATTGACTACGCCCGGGCGCACTATCCAGCGCAGGTCCGAGAGCGACACGACGCACTGAACCCGCCAGCGTCGTGACCGATACGCCGACGATTTGGGTGCTCGGTGACCAACTGAACCGCAACATCTCGTCGCTTGCAGATCGAGGCCCAGACGACTGCCGAGTGCTGTTCGTCGAGAGCACGGCGAAGATCGCCTCGAAGCGATGGCATGTGCAACGAGTCCACCTCGTGGTATCGGCCATGCGTCACTTCGCAGAGGAGCTGAGAGCCGAGGGGTTCGAGGTTGATTACCGACACAGCCCGTCGCTCGGAGCGGGGCTTCGCGAGCACGTCGACGAGTTCGACGTCGACAGCGTTATCGCGATGGAGCCAATGAGCTCCGACGGGCGAGCGATGCTTGAACGCCACGGCGTTGCGCTCACCGTAAACAACCAATTCACCTGCCACTACGACGATTTCGCCGAGTGGGCCAGTGATCGAAAGAGCTTCAAGATGGAGGACTTCTACCGTTGGCAGCGGCAACGGCTCGACATCATGATGGTCGACGGCAAGCCCGCCGGTGGAGCGTGGAACTTCGACAAAGACAATCGTGAGCGACCACCGAAGGACGGCCGGTCGTGGCCAGAAATCACCCAGTTCGGGCTCGACGAGATCGACGAACAGGTGCTCGCCGACTTGGGTGCTGCTGATGTCGAGATGTGGGGAGAACATCCCGACGGTCGATGGCCGGTCACCCGCGAGCAGGCCGTAACCCGCCTCGACGAGTTCATCCAGACCGGACTCTCGCCCTTTGGTCCGCACGAGGACGCGATGCTCGCAGAGGAATGGAAGCTGGCACACTCGGTTCTGAGTTCGTCGATGAACCTGGGCCTTCTGCACCCACTGGAGATTGCTGAACGTGCCGCAGATGCGCTGCATATCGAACACGGCGGCGACGGTGACGCGCCGATCAATAGCGTCGAGGGCTTTGTCCGTCAGGTGATTGGCTGGCGCGAGTACGTCTGGGGCGTCTACTGGCTGTGGATGCCCGAGTATCGGGGTCTTAACGAGTTGGGCGCGGACAAGGCGGTGCCGCCCGCATTCACCGGCGAGGCACCCACCAAGATGGCCTGCGTAAGCGGAACCATTCGCCACATCGAAGAGGCTGGATACGCGCACCACATCGAACGCCTGATGGTGCTCGGCAACTTGGCGTTGACCTCGGGCGTGGACCCCCAAGCAATGACGGACTGGATGTGGGCCTCGTTTGTCGATGGTGCCGAGTGGGTCATGCTGCCGAACGTGCTCGGCATGGCGCTTCACGCCGACGGCGGGATGATGGCCACGAAGCCGTATGCCTCGGGTGGGGCCTACATCAACAAGATGAGCAACTACTGCTCGGGTTGCGCCTTCGATCCAAAGAAGCGCACCGGGGAAAACGCGTGCCCCTACACCACGCTCTATTGGGACTTTCTTGCCCGCAACGAAGACGCGTTCAAGGGCAACCACCGAATGGGCCAGCAGTTGGCAGGGATGCGACGGCTGAAGGATCTCGACGAGGTACGAGAACGGGCCGTCGAGGTGCGTGAGCGCCTCTTCGCTGGAAAGTTGTAGCGCTCTCTATCAGAGCGCTCAGTCGGTGAGTTCGACGTAACTATTTGACGAGAGCGAGGAGTGGTCCACGAGGTCGCCGCGGAGAACCGACGTTCCACTCTCTTGGCGCCACGCCTTATACGCGTCGTACTTCTCGGCGCTCTCCCAATCTTCGATGAGCATCAATGAACCCGGCCGGTCGGTCGACTCGGCGAGGGTGATGGCGTTACAGCCGTCGAACGCTCGGGTGTCTGAGAGAATGCTCTGGAGCTTCGCGACGAGGGCGTCTCGGTTACCCGATGTGGCGTCGAAGGAAATGGTGATGATCATCAGCCGATCCTAGACACCCTCGAGACCGTTGGTTGCGGTGAAGCTGTAGCTCCCAAGTTCATCGCCGGTCCACAAGTGCGCGGTGAGGGTGACCTGCACGGAGGGTCCACCGTTATCGGCGACTCGTATCAGGCCGAACTGGCCGGCGTTCGAGAACACTCCGTGGGAGAAGGTCTCACCGAGGCGGCGACCGGGGCGGTCGAGGGGTGCGGCGTGAATGAGCGGAAAGCCGGGGGATCCATCATCGGCGTAGGCAGTGTTCGTGCCGTCATCTATGGCAGCGGTGTGCCAGTCGCCCGAGATCATGACGAGGTTGGTGATGTTGGCCTCAGCGATTGCATTGGCGATTCGTCGACGCTCGTCGGCAAAGCCGCCCCATTGGTCGGTACCCGGAGCGTCGGGTACGTTCCAGGGCGCAGGGTTTGCCCAGATGACCAGTGCGTGGGTTTGGCTTGCCGTTTGTAACTCCTCGATGAGCCACGCTTCTTGAGCCTCGCCCAGCATTGTGTCGGTAGTGCGATGCGAGCGGGTGTCGCAGGTGACTATCCGTACCCGTCCCATCGTGAATGCTTGATTGATCGGGGTTGCAGGGTCGGGATCGACGTTCCAGTGGGGGACCGCCTGTCGATATGCGACCGATACCGCATCACGAGAAGGGCTGGACGAGTCTGAATCGTTATCGCCAAAGTCGTGGTCGTCCCAGATCCATGCGCTCGGGGTGCTGCTGTATAACGCGGATTGGGCTGGGGTTGAGAGCGAGCGGCCGAGGACGTTGATGTGGTCTTGCGGGTTGGTGGAGACGAGGTTTCCGTAGTGCAGGTCGCCGAGTTGGACGAATAGGTCGGGTTGGGCTGCCCGAATCGCATCGAAGACCGCACCGTTCGATCCGGTTCGAGCACACGAGGCAAAGGCAATTGTGAGGTCGACGGGTCCGTCGGGGTGCGTGGTGAATTCATGTTCGCCACCCTCGATGATTCCGAGGTCGCCGCTTGGGACCGGGGTCCCGTCAACGCTCAGGTCGAGCACGGTGTAGCGGTACCTCTGGGCGGGTCCGAGCTCGGTGAGTAAAAAGCGGGCGACTCCCGAATCGTCCACATCGGACATTACGAAACCACTCGAGGAGTCGTCATCAGTCCGGTAGCTGAGGGCGTGTGGTCCTCGGCGCAGACCACCGGCGGTGATGGTCGCCGTCGTTGGCCCAACAGCACCGACCCAAAGCCACGAGGCGATCGAGTCGAGAGCATTCGCGTTCGACTCTGGGTGCGTCGAGTTGAACTCCGCTCGCCACGGACGAAGGGCAGCAAACCATACGATCCCAGCGCCGAGCACTATCGTGACGAGCGCTGCACGTCGATCGGCCTGATCGACAGTTTTGGGGCCTTCGGGTGCAATGAGTAGGACAGCCGGGACGAGGAGTGTCAGGGGCAATAGCCATGCCGCTAGAGCAAATTCCCAGATGGTGAGGAACGTGGAGGTCAGGGCCGCAGCGCCGATAAGCGCCGCGCCGGTCCGCTGGAAACGCAAGGAGATGAGGGCGCCAGCAGCGGCCAGGATTGCGATGGTGGTTAGTCCTGGTGTGCTGAGGCTCGGGCCGAGGCCGGCCCCGGAGGTGCGCTGTGGAAGGTTGACTAACCGTGGCACGCCAGCGTGTAGCCCAGCGCCAACGAGGGCAGCGAGGCTCAGCCCGAGTGGCGTGCTACGTCTCTGAACCATGTCCCATTTGTACACCTAGAAAGGCGCTTGAACGCGCAGGCGGGGTGTGTCAGCTATTGGTTGCCCTGGACTTGGGAGTCTCGCGAAGGTCGACGACAGGGGTATTGGCCTCGGTCGTTTCATGCGTTGTGGTCAACATCTTCTCTACTTCACGGAGCATCGTGTCGAGGGGGACTTTGATATCGCTGTTCACCCCGCGCTTGCGTCGGGCTGTGGGCTCGCCGCGGATCGAACCGTGTTGATGACCAAGGACTGCACTCAACTCTTGAACGCGCCTAACGTATCTGCTCGGGTGGAGGACCGCCGGTGTGGCGAGTGAGCATCGCTACGTAGGCTCTTTCGGCTCGACATGGCCGGGTCACGATCATGTCCGGATCGATATCGACGAAGTCGAGGCGCGACGCGTTGCGATAACTGAGTTACTCGCCGATGTCTTCATTCCAGAGGGTGGCGCGTTCGGTGATCATTCTCTCCATCAGTGAAATGCAGGTGGCGTCGTTGGCGACCTGAATTTCGACGCCTCGGCTGCGCAGAAGATCTTCTTCACCCATGAACGTTTGGTTCTCACCTATGACGACGCGAGGAATGCCGTAGAGCAGGATCGCACCCGAGCACATCGAGCAAGGTGACAGGGTGGTGTACAGGGTGCACTCTCGGTACACCGATGCCGGTAGGCGGCCCGCATTCTCGAGCGCGTCCATCTCGCCGTGAAGCGTGGGACTGCCTTGCTGCACTCTTTTGTTGTGGCCTCGGCCGACGATCTTGCCGTTATGGACGATGACACTGCCGATCGGTATGCCTCCCTCGGCCCAACCTTGTTCTGCCTCGTCGATGGCCGCTTGAAGAAATTCATCCATACGGGCAGTTTGGCATCTGTTGCCGGGCAACCGCCGTAGTCTGAGGGCTGGATTGTTTGAGATTTGGGGAGTGTGAAGTGGTGAATTCGGAGTGGTGGAAGACCGGCGTTGTGTATCAGGTGTACGTGCGCTCGTTCGCTGATGGAAACAATGACGGAACCGGCGACATCGCAGGTCTTCGTAGCCGACTGCCCTACCTGCACAAGCTCGGGGTCGACGCCCTTTGGATGAACCCTTGGTACAAGTCGCCCTTGCGTGATGGCGGGTACGACGTTGCTGACTTCCGCGAGATCAACGAACGGTTCGGAACAACTGAAGAGGTCGAGGCGCTGATTACCGAAGCGCACGAGTTGGGCATCAAGATCATCGCCGACCTCGTACCAAACCACACCTCGACCGAACACGCCTGGTTCCAAGAAGCGCTGGCTTCGGCTCCTGGAAGCGCTGAGCGCGAGCGCTACATATTCAAACCGGGCAAGGGTCCAAAAAGTGAAGAGCCTCCCACGAATTGGTCGGCGGTGTTTGGCGGGTCGACCTGGGAACCGGTCGGCGACGGAACCTGGTACTGCCACATCTTCGATGTGTCTCAGCCCGATCTCAACTGGGAGAACGAAGAGGTGCGTGCCGAGTTCGACAGTATCTTCCGCTTCTGGCTCGACCGAGGGGTCGACGGCTTTCGGATCGATGTTGCTCACGGCATGGTCAAAGACCAGAGCTTCCCCGACGTGAAGAAAGCAGCGGTGCTGCTCGAGAGCGAGATCACGCCCAATCATCCGTTCTGGGACCGGTTGGGCATCCACGAGATCAACCGGCGGTTCCGTTCGGTGATCGACGAATACGACGACCGGATGATGGTGGCCGAAGCGTGGGTCGCTCCCGACCGCCTGCCGCTCTACCTGCGGCCCGACGAGTATCACCAGTCGTTCAACTTCGATCTGCTCAGCGCCACGTGGGACGCTGCAGAATTTGCCGCCGTCATCACGAAATCAGTCGAAGCGGCCGAAGAGATTGGGGCGGCGTCGACTTGGGTGTTGTCGAACCATGACGTGATGCGTCACGCCACTCGTTACGGACTTGATGAGGACGTGTCGTGGCGCAAGTGGCCAATAACTGGGCCGGTCGAGGCTCTCGATGTCGAGTTGGGGAATCGCCGGGCGCGTGCGGCCTCTTTGATCACCATGTCGCTGCCCGGGTCGACATATGTGTACCAGGGCGAAGAACTCGGCCTACCCGAGGTGTGGGACCTCCCAGAAGATGTCCTCGACGACCCGACGTGGGTGCGTTCTGGAGGTGAGGAGAAAGGGCGCGACGGCGCTCGCGTTCCGATCCCATGGACAGAGGATGGTCCATCGTTCGGTTTTGGAACCGTCGAGCCGTGGCTTCCGCAGCCCGACCACTTCGGCCCGCTGAGTGCAGCCGCCCAGGAGCGCGACGCCGAGTCGATGCTCTCCCTCTATCGCTCGGTCATCGCTGCTCGCCGCGAGCATCTCGTGTCCGACCAGAGCTTCGAGTTGGTCGATCTCGGCAAAGACGTGTTGTCGTATCGCCGCGGTGATGTGCACGTGGTGGTCAACATGGGATCGACCTCAATTCCACTTCCCGAAGGTGATGTGCTCGTTGGTTCGACACCGCTTGTGGATGGCGAACTTGCACCCGACTCGGCAGTTTGGCTGGTCAACCCGTAGCGCTAGCTGGAGAGGTTCTTCGCAAACGCGAGTAGCTCGTCGACGTGCGCATTGGTGAGCCCGATCGATGGGGTTGCCTGCACGAGGAGCGTCGGAACGGTCTCGTTGCGGGTCGACGCCCACGAGTGGGCGTCCTCATAGAGGTCATCATCGATCCACGCCGTTGGTCGATTACCTATCCATTCCTTGATCGAGTCGAGCTTTCGAGTTTGGGTCTGACCGCGGGCGAAACGAATGACCGGCAATGGCTCAAGACCTAAGGCTGGGCAGAGGGCGTCGTTGGCGTACTGCTCCCATGTCGTTGCCCAGACGATCTCGAAGGCCTCAGCGAGTCGCTGCAACCGAGGTACATGGGCATCGGTCCACACCACCCAGAATCCGCCGATCTCGCGTTCCTCGTAATCCGCCGGCGGGGTCATGCCATATGGGGATAGCACTCCACCGACGTCGAGCAGGAGATACGGGAGCATCCCCTAATTCTGTTCGAGAACCAGCGATGCCGAGTTGATGCAGTAGCGAGTTTCTTTGCCGCCCTGCCCTTCGGGGAAGACGTGGCCCAGGTGTGCACCACAATCAGCGCATAGCGTTTCGGTGCGGGGGATGCCGAACGCCCAATCGGATTGCTCGGCGATCGACTCGAACTTGATCGGGGCAGAGAAGCCGGGCCATGGTGAACCAGCCGCATCCAACTTGTCGTCACTGCTGAACAGTTCGGCGTTGCAGACACGGCAGCGATAGGTGCCCGAGTCGGTGGTGCCGAGATACTCACCAGAATACGGTTCTTCAGTTTTGCCAAGGTGCGTGACTTCGTACTGCGCCGGAGTCAGGCGTTCGCGCAGTTCTTCCTCGGAAAACTTTGTTACCCGTGGCTTCTTGTTGAAGAGTCGCTTCACCAGCTTCATGAAATAGAAACCAACCGAGGTCGCTC
>CAZBTI010000002.1:54161-65418 GCA_964494395.1 uncultured Acidimicrobiales bacterium
TCATGAAATAGAAACCAACCGAGGTCGCTCGGTTGTTCCCGCGGTGCAGCGAGTTACTGCTTAGGCAGCGAGTTACTGCTTAGGCAGCGAGTTGCTGAGGGGCGATCGAGCTGATGTCTGGAGCGATGTAGTCGGAGAGGTATGCCCAATTTTCATCCGACTCAACAGAGACGGTGGCCTCTCGTTCGCGCCCGATTGGGCCAACAGCTTCGAGGACCTGCACGAGGTTCTGTGTTCCTGGGCCGTAGAAACTGAGCTCCCAACGTCCGTGCGATGCCACGCGACCAACAGCGAAGAAACCCAGCTGTTCGGCCGTCGGCACTACAGCTTCTTCAAACCGGTGGAACCAGTCAGCCTCGGCTTCGGTTGCGAGCCCATCATCTGTCGACTCAGCCATCAGCACGCCGACCAGGTGAAGGTATGGAGCGTCTTGTTGTGGGCCAACGTTCAGTAGACCGCTGTTATACAGAACGTTTCCGGGTAGACCGTCGCCAGATACCGACGGGTACATCTGCCAGGCCTGAGGAACTTGAGTTGCTTCCATAGGGTTCCATCGGCACCGAACAATGAGGACTTGAATCACTCGTTGGACCGGTGACCTGTCTTGGTCTACGCGCTCAAGGAGCGGTCCAAGCTCTTCATCGCCAGCGAAAACCCAAGGGCGCCGATCTTGCTCACCGGTGCCTCAAAAACGTTGAGAATGCTCGGAATTCGATCGACGGTCACCTTCTCGAACCATTCGATCTGACTGCCGTGCGCCGTGGGCGACACCGTGAATCCAGCAGTGCCTGCAAGCAGCGGGCCGATTTTTTCAACCTCGCAGAAGCCCGTCGAGGCCTCGTCGTCCCAGTCGATCTGCTTGACGACCATGTGATCGACGAGGGTGAGTGGGCCATACCCGGTGTAGCCGGTGAATCGGCCGCCGACGGCTGTGGGGTCGCCCGAGTCGATCTCGACTCGGGTTGCTGGAATCCACTCGCCGTGACCTTCCCAATCGATCATCGCGTCCCACAACACGTTGGGCTCCACAGAGAACTCGTGATGAACGGTGAAGTCGACAGCAACCATACGTCGATGTTTTCACCAAAGGACTGGCTGCGGCGGACCATACGAGTAGTGCGCGGATCGACCTAGGAGATGGCAGTGCCTGCGAGGTGGCCGGTGCTGAAGACGGCTTGCAGGAGGTAGCCGCCGGTCGGGGCTTCCCAGTCGAGCATTTCACCGACGACCCAAGTGCTTGGTGCATCGCGAAGTTGCAGCGTGTCGTCGACCGCCGACCACCGAACTCCACCAGCGCACGAGATCGCGCGGTCCATCGATGCCAGTTGGCCAACTTCGAACGTCAGGCCCTTGGCCAGTTCACCGAGTTGATCTGGGTCTGTGGGCAACTCGTTGTTCGTGACTTCCCGCATAAGGCTGATGCCCACGGGGCTGATGCCGCTGCGCTGGAGCCAGGTCGAGAGTGACTTCTTCTTCTGTTTCCGTTCGACCAGTCTGCGGACGAGGTCGCCCAGTTCGAGGTCGGGCATGAGATCGATCGTGAGGGTGGCGGGGCCGTTCGATTCGATGGCTTCGCGAAGCCGTCGGGAGTGGGCGTACACCGGGCCGCCCTCGAGCCCGCCGCTGGTGATGACGGGGTCACCGCGCACGGCATGGCCGTCGACGATGACCGAAGCGTTCTTCACCGGCTGTCCGGCGAATCGTTCGAGATGATGTGGGCTCCACTGGATGACCACTCCACAGTTGGTTGGGTGTAGTTCGGACACATCGACGCCATGAGTGCGAAGGGTGTTAACCCACGATCCGTCCGAACCAACTCGGGGCCAGCTCGGGCCGCCCAACGACAACACCGCAGCGTCGTACTCGTGGCGATGCTCTTGGCCGGTCGGATCGGTGAAGGTCATGGCTGGGCGTTCGCCCGATTCGTCCCAACCCGTCCAGCGGTGCTCCCCGTGAAAGCTCACCCCCGTTGCACGCAGGCGACGCAACCACGCTCGAAGGAGAGGAACGGCTCGAAAGGACTTGGGAAACACCCGACCGCTACTTCCAACGAAAGTCGATTCGCCGAGGTCTTCGGCCCACTCCTGAAGGTCGGCAGGCCCAAAGCCCTTGATTGCCTGCTCGAGGTGCTCTCGTTCAGGGCCATAGCGATCGAGGAAATCGTCGAGCGGTTCGCTGTGGGTGATGTTGAGGCCGCCCCGGCCCGCCAGTACGAGTTTGCGGCCGGGCGAGCGCCGTTGGTCGAACACCATCACCGAGTGCCCAGCTCGTGCAACTGCCTCAGCGGCCATAAGGCCACCCGGCCCTGCGCCGACGATCACGACGTCCTTCGGATGGTCGGTGGGAGATGGGCTCACGTAGAGAGTGTGGCGCGCCGAGACGCTGACACCGTCACTGCGTGACGGTTACAAGTAGCTGAACTTTGATTGCACAAGTCTTTCGCCACGTCAACGTTGCCTATGTTGGACCTATGTTCTTCAAACGCAAGGGCAATGCAGTTGAGCCTCCGGCGGCACCGGTTGGCCGGGCGGAACCCATGGTGATCGACGGCAGGCACGCGGTACTGAACACCTCGATGGTCGAGCCGTTCCCC
Source organism: uncultured Acidimicrobiales bacterium (assembly GCA_964494395.1). GTDB lineage: Bacteria > Actinomycetota > Acidimicrobiia > Acidimicrobiales > SHLQ01 > SHLQ01. Next base: position 56,755 of record CAZBTI010000002.1, read on the forward strand.
GATGGTTTCGAGAAGATCATCGTCGCTATGGGCTGCTTTTGGGGGCCCGAGAATGCCTTCGCTGAACTCGATGGCGTGTACACCACAGCTGCTGGGTACGCAGGCGGGACCACCCCGAACCCCACCTACGACGAAGTGAGTGAAGGCCTTACTGGTCACGCCGAATCGGTGCTTGTCGTGTTCGATCCCAAGGTCGTCGGCCTTGAAGATCTGCTCGCAAAATTCTGGGAACAACACGACCCCACGACACCTCGGGGCCTGACGGGGTTCGGTTCGAACTACCGCAGCGCGCTGTTCACCACGACTCCTGAGCAACTGGAAGTCGCTCTCAAGTCGCGCGATCGATATCAGGCCCGCCTCACCGACATTGGCTACACCAAGATCCGCACGGAGATTCGGCCAGCAGACGAGTTCTACTACGCCGAGAACTACCACCAGCAATACATGCACAAGAACCCAAAGGCGTTCTGCGCCACCGGGTTCTGCCAGGTCAGCTACAGCTAGTTCGACAGGGCGGTGTCGTAGCCGCCGCTGGTGAACATCCAGCCACACGTTCGCCGGACGAGGTCGGCCGTTGCGGTGTCGTAGTAGTCGGCGATGGTCGGATTATCAGCAGACACAGGCCGCGCCTTGGTGATTGGCAACGGGTCGGGGTCGATCAGGCCGAGTTCGTTGCAGGTGGCAGCAAAGTCGTCGGCGAGGTGTTCGAAACGGATGATGTGCGTCGGGGCAAAGACTCCATGAACGTGCACTACCGCTTTGTCCGACAGGGTCTCGAATCTGTGTATCCACTCGATAAAGGCGGCGCGGGTATCGGCAAAGTCGGTGAGCGGTTCAGCGTCTTTGAGGTATCGAAGCCAATGAAATAGCGATATCGCTCGGTCGAATGGGTTGCGCACGGTGGCGATTCGGGCGGCGCTATCCCAGAACGCGGGAGTGACCATGCGGCGAACTTCACGTGCGGGGATGTGTTGGCGCCAGACCGAGAGGTCGTGCTTGTCCACTCCGGCGCGCTTCTGCTCGCGGTGACCAATGATGCCGAACTCGGAGAACAACCCAGGAGTCGCCTCGGTAATTGTGCGCCCTGGTGGGCCGCAGAATTTCTCCAACGCCATCTCCACCGAAGTCCCAGCGGTCTTGCGTGGTTTGAGAAAGATGAACGACTGCTGCGTACAGACGAGGACCATTAGGTGGTGCCTGGGGGAAGCATGGATCAACTCTAGATCCCAGCTCTCACGAGTTGATCCATCTAACTCAGAACGGGCCTCTCTGAAGCGAGTGATTACCGCTGCGCGCTAGGTTCATTCGGTGGTCACCGACGCAGAACCGGCCGAAACTGGGCAATCCCCGAAGTCCGACGATCAGACCTTCTTCGACGACATCGAGGGATACCCGGGGTCGCTTAGCGTCGCGCCGGGAGAGCATCTCGATCTCCACGTGTCGACCCGTGCCACCTCGTGGTCGGTGCGGATCGAAAGGTGGGGAGCGCAACGATCTGTTGTTTACGAAGAGAGCGGACTGCCCGGAGAGTTCCACACTCCGCCTGAGGACGCCGATGCGAACGGTTGCGGTTGGCCAGTGGCGCAACAGGTGCCAGTGGCTGACGACTGGTCATCGGGCTTCTACCTGGTCACGCTCACCGCAGATGGAGCCGACCCGTCGCGCGCCGTCGCCCACGCAGGTTTCGTGGTGCGGGGCGAGGGAGCCTCGACGCTCTACGTCGTTCCGACAAATACGTGGAACGCCTACAACACGTGGGGCGGCAAGAGCCTGTACACCGGCGGAACCGCTGTCTCGTTCCACCGCCCACTCGCTCGCGGCTTCTTGAGTCGGCCTGGCGTCGAAGACGAACGCGATGATCGCAAAGCACGGCCCACTCGGTTCGGTGAGATCCCCGATGCCGACGGCGAAGTGTTTCAGGAATATCGAACGAAGAACAACTATCCATCGGGCATTGGTTCGACCGGCTGGTACAGCCATGGCCGACGCTTCGTCGAGTGGGCCGAGGCCGATGGCTTTGCCTTCGACTACGCGGTCTCGTCGGATCTGGAGACGGTGCCCGGTCTGCTCGACCGATACGAAACCGTGGTCCTCGTCGGCCACGACGAGTATTGGTCGGCACCTGAGCGTGCAGCGCTTGAGGCTCACGTAGCTGGGGGAGGTCGATTGGTGTCGTTCTCGGGGAACACGATCTTTTGGCGAGTGCGGCGCAGTTCTGGAACGAACTCGGGGCCGACCATGGTGTGTCACAAGTACGCAAGTTTGCCCGACCCTGACAATCCTGACTCTGCAGGTGATCTGGCCGAGCAAGACCCGCTTCACCCGGGGCCGATCACCGGCATGTGGGCCGATCCGCTGGTCGACGAACCGGAGTGGACGTTGCTCGGCGCCGGATCGGCGTTCGGCCTGTATCACCGCTTTGGTCAGGCAACGCCTCAAGGGGTTGGCGGCTACCTGATCTCGCGCCCCGAGCACTGGCTCTTGGCTGGCACCGGTCTTCGTTACGGCGATGTGCTCGGACGCGACCACGGCGTTGTTGGCTACGAGACGGTCGGTTGCCCGCTAACTTTGGACGACTACCACCAGCCGCAGCCAAGTGAAGATTCGTTGCGCCGAGGTGTTCCAGCGAACACCGAAATCGTGGGGTGGGTGCCTTCGGGGAATGTCGGGGTGGGGGAGTATCCAAAGTCGATCGCTGCGCTCAGCGATCAGGGCGATTTGGAGTTCATTTCGGAACGAGTCTTCGCCGACGACCCGGACCCGATCCGTCGAGCCCGTCAGGGAAACTCGGTCTTGGCAACGGTGGGTAACAACGTCGTAACCGTCGGCACTACCGACTGGGTGTTCGGGTTGGCCGACGACGCGCAGGTAGCGCAGATCACGCGAAACGCACTCAGCGGTAGAGGACGCGGAGCCGAGTAGTTGCGGGTATGGTCACGCAAATGGAACGTTCGCCTCTCCCCAGTGTCCTCCGAGCCCCAATCGCCAACAGCGTTGCCCTTCTTCTGGAATCACGCATCCCGGCGAGGCTCGCCTGGGTGGGCGGCGACGGCGAGCCACGAATCGCGCCGATCTGGTTTTCCTGGACCGGTGAAGACATCGTCATGTCGACCTTTGCCGGTTCGCGCAAGACGGTCGACCTCGTCGATGGAACGATCGTCTCGGTCTCGATCGACACCGAGGCCTTCCCGTACCGGAACCTGTCGATGCGCGGCCCGATCGTCGTCTCTCCGTCAGACGGCCTCACCCAGCACTACCGCGATGCGGCCACTCGATACCTCGGCGCCGAGACGGGTGAGCGGTGGCTCGACTTTCTGGGGTCTCCCGACCAGGTACTGATGACCATGCGACCAGAGATGGCCGTTACATCAGATATGGCGACCGAGTCACCCTTCTTCACCTCCTGAGCGAGTTCGCAACCAACGCGCCTGCAAATCCCCTATTTGGGTAGTGGGGCTGGACAACGGTCCCAAAGCGGTCGATAGGCAAAACGACCTAGGTAGGGCCGTTCACCATGAGAGTCGAGGGAAAAGTTACTTCACCGGCGCTCGTCGTCTGGGCCGTTGCTGTCGCGCTCATTCTGTTGTTTTCATCCGCGCTCGTTCAGGCACAGGGTGACGGTCCACAGGAAGACCTGACTCTCGAGGAGTTGCAGGAGCAGCGGGAAGTCCTCGCTCAGGAGGTCGCCGAGGCAGCTGCTTCGATCGACCTGTCCGAGGCGACTGTCGAAGAAGTGAGCAATGCGCTGGACGAACTGGGGACCCTCACCGATCTGCAACAGATCAGACTCGAGGACGCCACGGCCCGTTATGACTCGGCCATTGCTCGGGTGGCTCAGACCGAGGCTGACCACGCGGAGATCGTCGAGACCATCGATGAGACTCGAGAAATCGTGACCAACCTTTCCTTGGCAGCGTTCACCGGCGAGGTTGGCGTCAGCGATGGCGAGTTGGTCTTGTCGATCGACCCCAATCAGGCCGCTCGTTTTATCCACCTTCTCGATGAGCAAACCGGAGATCTCACAGACTCGCTAGACCGATTGCGATCATTGGAGATCGAGGCAGAGGAACTCATCGCCGAACGTGACCTTGCCTCACAGCAGGCCGAAGAGAGCCTTGCCGAGGTAGAGGCTCGTGCCGCTGCGTTGAGCGCGTCGATCGCGGAACAACAAGCACTGCTGGAACTGGCCGAGTCTCGCCTCGGTGCCGAACTTCTCGAAGCAGATTCTCTCGCCGAACAAGCCGAGGAGCTCGACGTCCTCATCGAGGAGATGGAGCAGCGGATAGCCGATGCGGTGAAGGGGGTTGGATCGCCGGCACCGGTGAACCGTGAAGACATCGTGCAGTTGTCCTTCTTCGACGGCGAGGGTGGGCCGATCATCTTCCAGATCCAAGTGCACAAAGATATCGAGGAAGGAACTCGCGCGCTTTACGAGCTCGCCTTCTCCCAAGGCATCGACCTCGGTGGTTGGGGTTACCGCACGACCGATCGTCAGATCGCCTTGCGCGAGTCGCATTGTGGTGGCTCGAGTTATGACATCTGGTTGAAGCCAGCAAACGAGTGCTCTCCTCCAACTGCTCGACCTGGCTTCTCGAAACACGAACAGGGTCGAGCGATCGACTTTCAGTGGAACGGTGGAAGCATCGGGTCTCGTTCTGGTGCGGCCTTTCAGTGGCTCGCAGCGAACGCCCCGCAGTTTGGGTTTGTGAACTTGCCATCGGAGCCGTGGCATTGGAGCGACGGCAGCGGAATCACTTTCGATCCAAACGTGCCTATCCCCGAAATCCCCGAGGACGCCATTGCTGAAGTCGAGCCCGATGCCGAGACCGCAGAGCTTCTGAAGGAGCTCGCCGATCTGGACGAAGAACTCGAAGGCTCTGAAGAGGAATTAGAAGATGGATCTGACGAAGGATCCGAGGAAGCGTCCGAAGATGTCGTCGTCCTTGGGGCTACCGAGGTGGCCGAAGAGGAAGGCACCACGGACAACCCAACGGAACCTGCCACGCCCGTCGAACCGGCTGTCGATGCAACGGTAGAGCAAGCAGATGCTCCGGAACCGCCCGCCGATGTTGCACCGGCGAACGACAGCGCTCCGGCCGAAGAAGCGCCGGAGCAGGCAGTTCCAGATGATCAGGTCGCAGAGGACGACAGCGCTCCGGCTGAAGAAGTACCGGAGCAGGCAGCCCCGGAGGATCCGGCTGCGGAGATCGGCGAGCCGGGCACCGATCAGATAGACGGTTGAAACTTTACGTAGGTCATTGCTAAGTTCTGGACCCTTGCGAGACGAGGGGACGGCACGCAATGAAGTGGGTATCGGCGTGAAGGCACGCAACTTGTTGCTGGTGACCACCATTGCCATTGCGGCCCTCAACCCAAGCGCCGTGGTTGCCGCGCAGGAAAGCGCTGTCTCGTTTGAAGAGGCCGAAGGCCCAGACGATACGTGTGACCTGCGGATCAATACTGGCGGTCCCTATGAGGTCACGGTCGACGGTGGCGAGATCATCGTCTTCCCAAACGAATCTGTGGTTCCAGTTCCCCAAGGTTCGTCGCTCCACTACCTGCCCCAAGAGCGCACCTTTGGTGCAACGGCAATCGGCGCTAACGAGACATGTGCGGTATTCGTTCCAGATCCGACATCGTCCACCAGCAGTTCTGGAATCGGCGCTCCGTTGATCGCAGGTGTCGTCGTCGGGGTACTCGTCGTTCTCGGAGCGATCTGGTGGGTCCTCATCGGATCTAAGAGATCAGGGGCATGAATCACGACTCGCTAGCTGACTACCCGTTCCCGTCGGCGCGGCGGGTGGTCTTATCGACTCGAGGAATGGTCGCTACGAGTCAGAATGTTCCATGTCTCTTCTACGATCGGAAGTCATCCCTAGTTCCTTCGTGCGGGTTGGAAAGGCGGTCTGCCTGCGTCCGCGGACGCATCGCCTTCATGAAGTGGATCGGTTGCGAAAACGAAAGAATCCCAAGCCGCCGGAGCGACTTGAGATTCTGGTCCAGTGACCCCGCATCGTTCGCCCACGAGTATCAAGTCTGAACATGGGAACCTCTCGCCACTGAGTGACGGCGAACATTAGGAAGATCCCACAAATTCGGAATTTCTCGGAACCGAACGGCTCACCGGTGGCATTTGAGTGGTGGAGTCAATCCTTGGCATGCACGCCGGGAAAATGGGGGCCACAATCATGCTGCGCAGAAATCGTACGTCAAATCGAAATTATCGGACATGGATAGTTGCTGTCGTCAGTGTCCTCTTCATGGGTGGCTGGTTGCTCGTGGGCGGTTCGGTTCTCGGAGCCCAGCATGGAGGCGGCCAGGACGGCGGCCACGACGCTGGCGATGGAGGCGGTCATAACGGTGGCCCTCCTGGTGCGGTAGTCGAGACTCATCACGAGACAATCCCGAACCCTGTTTTTGAGTCTGGGTTCTCGGTGGCAGCGCGGTGTCAGACCGATGGTCAAGCCTGCGACTGGGACGATGCAGGCACCTGGATCACCGGGTCGGTACCCGGCCGGGACTCGTTGGTCATCATCGACGGCAACGTGCAGATCCGAAGCCAGCGCGCGATTGCTGAAAGCATCGGCGTCTACCCGGGCGGCACGCTTAGCTTTGCCCAGAACGCAGAAACCCGGTTGACCACGGCCGACTTGCTCGTCTTCTCGGGCGGGACGCTCCACATCGGAACGAGTGATGCCCCAATCGCTCGAAACGCACAAGCCGAGGTCGTGTTTCGCAACCTCGGGTTCAATAACGACCCGACCCAGATCTTGCGCGGGCTCGTGGCTCCCGGCGGCACTATTCGAGTAGCGGGTAGCCCGCTCAGCGACAGCTACCTGCGAACTTCGGTCGAACCAAGCCGCGGCGCAACGACCATCACGACGAACCAGTCGATGTCCGGCGCTGGATGGAACGTCGGCGATTCGGTCCTGATTCCAACTTCTCGCCACTGCATTGTCTCAGCCGGCGACGATTGCTCTAGCGAAACCGAAGACCGAGTAATTGTCGCTCTCTCGGGTAACACCGCAACGTTGAACGAGCCGCTCACCTACGACCACCCCGGGGCGCGCGACCACAACGGCCAAATCGATTTCATGCCACACGTCATCAACACGAGCCGTAACGTCATCTTCCGTTCTGAGGATCCAAACGGTGTTCGCGGCCACATGCTCTTCCACGGTCGAGTTGACGTTGACATCCGCCATGCCGAACTTGTCGACATGGGACGTACAACGATTGCAAACCTCGGTGCCAACAATCAGAAGGGCCGCTACCCAATTCATGCCCATCACCTGATCGGACCCGTAAGTCCTCAAGCAAACGGCCACCAGTTCACTTTCATTGGAAACAGTGTCGACTTTGGCGAAGAGAACATCACCGGCGACCGCAAATGGGGCATCTCGATTCACGGCAGTCATTACGGATTGATCGAGCAGAACGTTGTCGACAACGCTTCGGGGGCCGCCATCGTGACCGAGAGTGGTTCTGAGGCGGGCAACATGATTCGCGAGAACTTCGCCGTGCGTGTCGTTGGTGGAAACGCAGAACGGCTTGAGGACATCGACCCCTTTGATGGAACAAAGTCAGGTCGGGCCGGCGTTGGATTTTGGTTCAACGGTGGTGGAGCTAACTCGATTAGAGGCAACATTGCAGCCGACGTTGTGGAGTGCACATACTGCTTTGGCTTCAAGGTTGACAACGTGTTCCCCGGCTCGGCCGAGGTGACCTTTCCGAATCAACAGGGCCAAGACCCGTTCACCCAAGGCGGTGAGTCCATTCTTGCCTCACACGTTGGGTACAACGACTTTGCGAACAACGAGGCCTACGCCGTTCCGAGTGGCATGACGGTGTGGTGGTTGTGCACAACCTTTGAGACGGGCCATGACAACTGCAGCAGCACCCTTGATTCGCTCAATGTTTGGCACTATCACCGCTGGGGTTACTACGGCTACGAGACCAACAACCTAACGCTTGACAACTTCGTGATTCGAGGCGATGAAGCCGCACTGCAGTTTCAGTTTGAGCGACCTCGAGGGTTGGAATTCAGCGACTATATGCAGCGCAATATGGTGGTAAGGAACGCTGATATCCAGAACGTGCATTTCGGAATGCGACTGCCAACGTTCCGCGACGCGCGCAACGCGACAGGCCCCGACGATGGATTCTTTGTCCTTGAGGACAGCTTCGTGGTGGCCACACAAGGTCTCGGCCTCTTCGCTCCATACTCAGTTAATGGCGACCCGGCTGACCTCGCAGCCCAGACCTCGGTTATTCGCAACGTTTCGTTCGAATACCCCCGTGTTACCCAACCAGGAATCGAACAATCACACATCGTCGTGAGCGACAGAGGAATTCTTGGCGATCCGAACCGGGCTAACTTCAACGTCCGCAATGACGTATTGGTCGAGAACTACAACAGCGCTCCAGGTGTTGCAGGCGATGACTTCTACATCATTCCCGGATATCAGAATGCGGGCCGTTGCGAGAACAGGATTGGTAACTGTGGCGTCAGCCTGACGTCGCGGTACGACGATGTTGTAAACGGCTTTATCTTCCCGCTGGCAGGAACAAACGGTCCTGTCGATAACGGTCCGGTTGACAATGACCCAGTTGACAATGACCCAGTTGACAACGGTCCGGTCGATAACGGTCCAGTGGACAATG
>CAZBTI010000003.1:0-11822 GCA_964494395.1 uncultured Acidimicrobiales bacterium
CACGTCGCCCGTGGCCAAAGAGGGCATGGGGAAGTTGATCGTGGCGCCGGCGCCAGCGCCCGACCCAACCTCGGTAAATGCCCCGGACCCCGGGTATTGCGGGAACTCGTGGAGCGAGATGAAGAGCACGTCGTCGCGATCGAAGAATGCATCTTGGGTGCCGTTGCCGTGGTGAGCATCGAAGTCGATGACCGCCACTCGCTCTCCCTGCGCGGTAAGCGATTGGGCTGCAACGGCGATGTTGTTGAACAGACAGAAACCCATTGCTGTTCGTGGCGTGGCGTGATGGCCGGGTGGGCGGACGACACAGAAGGCCGAATCGGCTTCGCCTGCTTTCAGCGCAGCGATCGCGTCGAGGCCAGCACCGGCGGCGAGTCGGGCTGCCTGCATCGACCCGGCGCTCATGAACGTGTCCCCGTCGATCTGCACCCGGTCGAGTCCGGCGTGTTCGTCGAGCACGGTGACGAGTTCATTGGCGTGAACACCGAGCAAGGCTTCGGTCGGCGCCTCGCTGGGTTGTCGCCAGGTGAGCGCTTCGCCGAGTCCGGCGGCCTTGATGCCGTCGATCGCGGCGGCGAGCCGTTCGGGTCGTTCAGGATGGCCCTCGGGTGGCCGATGGTCGGCAAGGCGTTCGTCGGCAAAAATCAAGAGGCTCACGTTGGCTAGGGTAGTTGGATGAAGTTTGGTGTTGCCCACTTTCCGACCAGCTACTCGATTGCGCCTGCGGTCCTCGGCCCTGCGCTCGAGGAACGCGGCTACGAATCGATTTGGGTGGCCGAACATAGCCACATCCCCACGTCGCGCAAGACGCCTGCACCGGGAGGAGGAGAGCTTGCGCAGCGCTACCACGACACGCTCGACCCCTTCGTGTTTCTCAGCGCGCTCGCGACCCACACCGAGAAACTGCTCTTGGGCACCGGGATCTGTTTGGTCGTCCAGCGCGACCCCATCCACACGGCAAAGTCTTGCGCCAGCCTCGACCAACTCAGCGGTGGGCGCTTCCACTTTGGCGTCGGCGCCGGCTGGAACGAGGACGAGATGAATGACCACGGCACCGAACTCGTTGGTCGCTTCAAGCTGCTCCGCGAGCGGGTCGGAGCGATCAAGGCCATGTGGACCGAAGACGAACCGTCATACTCGGGCGACATGGTCCATCTGGCGCCCATGACGATCAACCCGAAGCCGCTTCAGAAACCACACCCGCCGATTCACGTCGGGAGCTCATACCCGGGCGGTGCTCGGCGGGCAGTCGAGTGGGGGAACGGCTGGATTCCAATCCCCGGGAGGGGCGAGGGCACGATCGCCGAACAGATTTCGGGCATGGGGCAGATGGCTGAAGACGCCGGGCGCGACCCTGCAGAGATCGAGGTGTCGATCTACTTCGCTCCTCCAGACCCAGCAAAGCTGACCGAGTACGCCGAAGCCGGGGTCACTCGGGTGGCCTTCGATCTCCCGTCGGTCGATGGCCCAGAGGCGCTCACCGCTCTCGACGCCGGTATCGCGGCGATGGAAGAGGCCGGTCTTCGCTAAGACGGTCGTTGTTACCGAACGGTATGCCATCGTCTCGTCGTGGGTTGTAGGGTCAGCCCATGACCGAACGCATCGCTGACCTGTTCACCCTTCAAGGCAAGACCGCCGTCGTCACCGGAGGGTCGAGAGGGATCGGCGAGATGATCGCCGAGGGGTATGTCGATGCTGGCGCATCGGTCATCATGACCGCTCGCAAGGTCGAAGCGCTCGAAGCCACCGCAGCCCGGTTGAACGAGAAGGCTCCTGACGGGGTCACCGTGACCGCTATCCCAGGCGACCTCGGGAGCCCCGAGGGCATCACCGCTTTCGCCGATGCGGTCAAGAGCCAGGTCGATGCGATCGACATTTTGGTGAACAACGCTGGTGCTGCGTGGGGTGCACCCTTTGGCGAGTATCCGGTCGACGGCTGGGACAAAGTCATGAACACCAACGTGCGCAGCATCTTCTTCCTGACCGAATCTCTAGCCGATCACCTGCGTGGCGCAGGCACACCCGATGACCCAGCTCGAGTGATCAACATTGGTTCGGTCGATGGCCTCCGAGCCTGCGAACTTGAGCACTACGCCTACTCCACGTCGAAGGCAGCGGTTCATCACCTCACCCGCCAGCTGGCGAGGCGCCTGATCTCCGAGAACGTCATCGTCAACGCCATTGCTCCCGGGCCCTTCGAGTCGAACATGATGGCCTATTCCCTGCGCGACGACGAGGCTCGCAAGTCGGTCGAGGACAGCGTTCCGCAGGGTCGCATTGGCAACCCCGACGATATGGCAGGGCTCGCAATCTTTTTGGCGTCAAAGGCGAGCGCCTACATCACCGGGACCGTCATCCCCGTAGGCGGCGGCATCGCCACGATCGACTAAAATGGATTGCTCATGAGCATCCAACTGCCAGTCGCCACCGAATCCATGCGTTGTGTCGACTTTGCTCGGGCAAACTCGGTCGACCCTGGGGGTTCGGGTCTTGGCGTCGATGCCATCGCCCTCGTCGAAATCCCGGAGCCTTGGCCAAAGCCGGTAGCTCGACACTTCGACTTGGTCGACCTCGTGATGGTTGCTCAAGAGCACCCCGGAAACACCCGACTGCTGGCTGCGGTGCCACACGACCCCGATCACCCGCGAGTGATCGTTCTACGGCCGCGCCCAACCGGAATGACCCGGGTGGAGGTCGCCATTGGTACCGATGGCGCTGCGGCACTCTCCGAAGCGCTCGCAGCAGAAGGTGACGAAGTTCCGACCTTCGGCGGCGCCCGTACGGTGCTGGTATGTACCCAGGGCTCGCACGACATGTGCTGTGGGGTTGAGGGCGGAGCGCTCGCTACGGAACTCGAAAACAACCGCCCCGATATCGAGCTGTTCCGAGTGAGCCACACAGGCGGCCATCGCTTCGCTCCAACAGCGATGACGCTTCCCGACGGACGCCTGTGGGCCTACCTCACCGCTCCCGCGGTGGGGGCGATCATCGATCGTGTCGAGGTCGACGGCATGGCACGTCATTGCCGCGGCTGGTGGGGAGCGCCGACGGGTCGAGCTCAAGTAGCCGAGCGCGCCGTATTCGACCGGGTGGGCTTCGGCGTCGACGGGCTCGAACGTGAGGTCGTGGTCGGGTTCGAAGATGACCCCGATGTGGTCAAGGTGACCGCCGGCGACCGAGTCTGGCACCTCCGAGTCCAACGAGGGCGTGAGGTCCCCACGATCAGCTGCGAAGTACCCGGTGGGGAACCAGTAAAGCCCGGGTTCGAGTGGGACGTCATCGAGTTCCACGGAGCTGGGCAGCACTGATGCACACGTTCCGGCGTCGACTACTCGCAATGCTTGCGACGATCGTGCTCATCCTCGCTGGATGCTCGGGTGACGATGATCAGGCAATTGGGGAGGCCGAAGTCATCGACCTTCGCGAGTCAGTCGAGGAAGCTGCAGAACCTGAATCCAACGGTGAGGTCGAAGGCGCTGATGGGGTTGCCGGGGGAACTGGCGAAGCTCAACCCAACACGTCCAACGAACCGGTGACCATCGTCGACGAACCGGCACAGCGGTTCGAACAGAACCCCACGATCGAGGCCTCGAACTGGATCGCCCGCACCTTCATGGACTCCACTTCGGTCGAGCTCGTCTGGTCACCCGTTGAAGATGCCGACAACTATCGTTTGTTTCGCCTGCCCACAGGCACCGCCGACTACGACGCCATTACGACCGGGCTGATCGACGGTGCCGACGAGATCTACGAGGGCTTGGATTTTGGTTACATCGACACCGATCCACCGACCGGACAATTCCTCACGTATCTGATCGTTGCCGAGGTCGGCGACGAGACGACCGAACCTCGATGGGCCGAAGCGCTGACGGTCGATGACATCACCCCGCCGACACCGATCACTGGACTAGCTGCCACCGATACCGCCGACGGAGTCCTGCTCGAGTGGGAACCGTCCTTCGATGACGTCGAGTTTGCGGCATACAACGTGTCGATCCTCACCGAGACCGGTCAGTTGCAGTTCATTGGCGGCGGAGCCGACATTGGACAAGTGTCGTTCCTCGATGACGAAGACTTCGCCGGCACCCGAACATATGTTGTTGCAGCGGTCGACTTCCACAACAACGTGTCGGAGACAGCTCAGATCGACGTCACCCGATAGAACGCCATCGGCAACACAACGACAGCCCAGTTAGAGGAGAGGTCATGGCAGAGCGAACAAAGATTGCTGTCAGCCCGCAGAGCCGTCCAGCCATGTACGAAGCTCTCGTCACGGCGGTGGAGGATGCCGGTGGTGAAGTTGTGCCGATTAGTGAAGCCAGCGCGCTCATGTGGGCCGACCCCGCTGCCGCTGGCGCCTTTCCCGGAGCGGTCGCCGGGGCGCCTGCTCTGGAGTGGGTACAGCTTCCCTATGCGGGCATCGAGAACTTTGCCGACCAACTCGACCCGTCACTTACGTGGACGTGCGGCAAAGGTGTTTACGCGGAACCCGTTGCCGAACACGTCATTGCGCTGACGCTGGCTGGCTTTCGACATCTGCACACCGCCAGTCGAGCAACCTCGTGGCCGGCCCAACAGGGTCGCAATCTTCTCGGAGCGAAGGTCACGGTCATTGGAGGTGGGGGCATCACCGAATCGCTGATCCGGCTCCTCGAGCCGTGGAACACCAAGATCACGGTCGTGCGCCGCTCCGACTCGCCCATCGCAGGTGCTGAACGGACCGTGACGCCGGACCAGACACTCGATGCAATCCGCGGCGCAGATGTCGTGGTTCTTGCCGCAGCGGTGACGAACGAAACACTCGGCATGGTCGATAGCGAGTTCCTTGCAGTGATGGATGACGACGCATGGCTTATCAATGTCGGCCGTGGCGCGCTCGTCGTGACGAACGATCTGGTCGAGGCGCTACGAACGGGAACGATCGGTGGTGCGGCCCTCGACGTCACCGATCCAGAACCGCTTCCCGACGGACACCCGCTGTGGGACGAACCCAACTGCATCATCACGCCACACGTTGCCAACACCCCGGAGATGGGCTTGCCGCTTCTTGCCGAACGAGTCCGCCTGAACGTCGAGCGTTGGATTGCAGACGAGGCATTGATCGGGCCAGTGAACGTCGAGGCCGGCTACTAAACTCGCCAACGTATGGGCGATTACCACCAGTTCGGACCGATTTCGACGCTTCACAAATTGTCGGCAAGGTCGGTGGAGAGCATCGAAGCGGAGCTTGTCGAGTGGTCGAGGGACAGGCCGATGGCCCTCGTCATCCCCTCTCTCTACTCCGAACTCGAAAGTCCGGCGCTCGAGAACATCGTCGACGAGCTCACCAAGGTCCCGTACCTGAGCGAGGTCATCATCGGGATCGACCGCGCCAACGAAGAGCAGTTCAATCACGCGAAAGAGTTCTTCAGCCGACTGCCCCAGCGGCACCGGCTCCTGTGGAACGACGGCCCACGCCTTCGGGGGTTAGACGCCGAGTTCGCTGAGCTTGGAATCTCTCCGAATCAACCGGGGAAGGGACGCAACGTTTGGTTCTGCATGGGCTACTACCTCGCGTCTGGCCGCGCGACATCGGTTGCTCTTCACGACGCCGATGTCGTTACCTACAAGCGCGAGATGCTCGCACGCCTGCTGTATCCCGTTGCCCACCCAACCTTCGGCTACGCCTTTTCGAAGGGCTACTACTTCCGCTCCGACGGCGAGAAGCTCAACGGTCGCGTCACCCGATTGATGGTCGCTCCGCTACTCCAAGCGCTCCGGACCACCCTCGACCACAGCGATCAATATCTCGAGTTCCTACAGAGCTTCCGCTACCCGCTCGCGGGCGAGTTCGCAATGCACCAAAACGTCGTTCGCAACATGCGGTTCCCGAGCGACTGGGGATTAGAGATCGGCGTTCTCTCCGAGCTCTACCGTCGCTACACCCCACAGCGGATCTGCCAGGTCGACATTGCAGGGGCCTACGACCACAAGCACCAGTCGGTGTCTGAGGACGATGCCGACAACGGTCTGCACAAGATGTCGATCGACATTGCCAAGGCCTTGTTTCGCAAGGTCGCAGTCGACGGCGAGATTCTCACACCCGAGACCTTTCGCACGATTAAGGCAAGCTACTACCGGACAGCTCTTGACCATGTCGATCGATACCACAACGATTCGGTCATCAATGGGTTCACCAGCTACCGCCACGACGAAGAAGCCATGGTCGAACTATTTGCGAGCGCCATCATGGACGCTGGTGAGCAATTCCTCAACAATCCAATGGAAACCCCGTTTATCGCGAGTTGGTCTCGGGTCATGAGCGCAATGCCCGACGTCTTCCAACGGCTCAGCGAAGCCGTCGACGCCGACAACGCCTAGTTCACGGACACGACGCGCCTCTGGCGGCTACCTCTTCTTCCGGCTCCGGTGGAGAGTAACCGTCCGGCCGTCGGACTTGCCCGTGATTTTGATGATGTCGCGAGCTTCAAGTGCTGTGAGGAAACTCCCGAAGTTCCGGTAGCCGAGCGAGCGCTCGTCAAAGTCCGGGTCGAGTTTGCGAAGCGCGGTCTTCAATCCGGTCAGTGGCACGGCAGTTTCTTTGTTGAGAAGCCCGATGACTAAATCGTCGACCTGCTCAGCGCTCGCGTTACTGAGGGCTACTTCGGGGTCGCCGGTGCCGGTCAATTCGACCTGCCCCTTGGCCGCCAAGCTGGCGAGAAGCGCTCCGAAGTTACGAAAGCCGAGTTCGGCTTCGGAGAACGTCGGATCTTTACGGAGGAGGGCCCGCTTCAAACTCGAGGCCCGCACGGAGCCCGAGGACGACGAGAGACCAGCGAGGGTCGTCGTGACCAGTGCGAGGTCGGTTGGGTCAGAGCCCATCTCTTCGGACTTTGCTTTGCTTCGAGTGCTCCTCGCGGTCGACTTTCCGGTCGCGGTATCGGCGTCGGAGACCAGGTTGTCGTAGAACATGAACTCGTCGCACGCAGGGGGCAACAGTCTCGATGTCGACTGGCGAACACCAACGCCGATCACCTGGCGGTCGAGTTCGCGCAGTTTTTGCACGAGCGGGCTCAGGTCGCTGTCGCCGGTGCAGATCACGAACGTCGAGATGTACTCCTTGTCGAGGGCCAGTTCGATTGCATCGATCGCCATCTTGATATCGGCGGCATTCTTGCGGGATCCGCCCATCTTCTGTGGGATGTCGATCAACTCGACCTGGTGACGGGTCAGCATGCGACGGTCCTCATCGAAGTACGACCAGTCGGCATATGCCTTGCGATTGATGACGCGACCCCGTTCGGCCAGCGCATCGGCAACGGGACCAAAGTTGAAGGCTGCACCGAGGTTGTCCTTCGCTCCGATCGCTAGGTTCTCGTAGTCGAGAAAGACCGCAATTCGAGGGACGTCATCATCGTTTGCCATGGCAGGAGCATACGCGTCGCCACGCCATTGGAAGGCTCCGCTCAGTGATATGCGTGCCAGACCGAACCGTAGGGCGGTATCTCGAGGCTGTCGATCGACTCCTGCTCACTCAACAAACAGGTTCCGGGTCGCAAGACCGGAACGGTCTTGACCACATCTGTCATGTTGCAAACAACGGCCACGTGGGCCGAGCCATTCTGTTCGAGCTTCGACAGGTCTCGAGGTGCGGTCCGTTCGATCGCCAAGACACCACCGAGATCTCGCAACATCTGCGAGCTGTTCGGATGAAAGGCGCTGTGGCTTCGTCGAAGGGTCGCTCGTTCGAGAAGGCCTGAATAGATCCGGCTCTGCCACGATTCTCCGAATTGGTCAGGAACGTCGTCGAGGTGGACTCGACCGCGATTGATGGTCCGGCGGATGCCATCCTCTCGCATCTCCTCGGTGTTGTTCGTGGTCGCCATGAGCGAGTTCACATAAATCGCTGGTACACCTGCCATCGCCAGAACGATCGAGTGCAACAAGATGACGCGGTCTGCCATGAGCGGGTCACCGGGTCCGCCGAACAGGTCGGGGAGTGAGATGTTGAGCTCGTAGGGAAAGTCCGCTCCATCTCGTGCGTAGGTGCCGTAGGTTCCGCCCCGCTCCTCGGTGAGTTGGGCGAGGCCAGCGATCTCTCGATCGGAAAGAAACCCCTCAGCCGGACGGACACCGATTCCGTCGTGGCTCGCAATGAAGTTGAACAACGTCGTCCCCCGAGGAGGGGGAGTGGTGTTTGCCATCCAATTGCACAGTCGGTCGGCGCGCCCGTTGAGGACACCGTCGATGGCGAGAGGGGGCAGCGTGAAGTTGTAAATCAGATGCGCCTCATCGCTATTGCCGAAGTAGCTCCGGTTTTCGCGATCGGGCACATTCGTTTCGGTGATGATCGCGACATCGGGCGCACGGACGTCGAGCAGGGTGTGCAGCATCTTCACCAACTCGTGAGTTTGCGGCAAATGAATACTCGTCGAACCCGGCACCTTCCAGATGTACGCAACCGCATCGAGTCGGAGTAATCGGGCACCCTTTGAAATGTAGAGGTCGATGATCGAGAGCATCTCGGCAACGAGGTCGGGGTTCGACCAGTCGAGATCGACCTGATCTTCGCTGAACGTCGTCCACACATGCTGAGTGCCAAGAGCGGTATCGAAAGCCGTTAAGAGTGGGAGCGACCGGGGGCGGACCACCTTGCTGAGGTCCCAGTTCGGGTCGGCGGTCTTTATGAAACCATTGCCGGGTGCCTCATTAGCCAAGAATTGCTGGAACCAATTCGACTCAGCGGAACAATGATTCAGTACGAGGTCGAACATGAGGTCGACGTGACCAGCGAGCCCCTCCAGGTCCTCCCATGTACCGAGGTTCTCATCGACCGCTCGGTAGTCGATAACCGAGAATCCCCGGTCTGAGCTGTAGGGGCTGAACGGCAGCACGTGCACCGTGCTGATCGCGTCGGAGAGGTCCCCCGACACCAGCGTGGTGAGCGCTTGGAGCGGACTCTGGTCTGCGCCGATGATGGAATCCCCGTAGGTGATCAGCGCAACGTCTCGCTCGCTGAATCGTTCGGTGCGCTGGGGAAGGTCCTCGCCGATACCGATCGCCGTAATGAACTGTTCGGCGAGTTCTTCGTCGCGCTTGGACCAGATGGCGTGAATGTGCGAGAGCATCCGTTGGCGCAGTTCGTCTCGCTCCGGAGATGCGGGGCTGGTCAAGTCGTGGGCCACTCGCCAAGGATATCGTTTCGGCTGTGCACGATACTTTGCTGCCGATTGAAGATGTGATCCCTGAAGTCCGGGCTGCCATGGCTGGCCCCGGAGTCGCTGTCCTCACCGCCGAGCCGGGTGCCGGCAAGACAACGGTTGTGCCTTTGCGCCTGCTTGACGAGGACTGGAACACCGGAACCATTCTTTTGCTCGAGCCGCGCCGCGTCGCCGCCAGGGCAGTCGCTCGGCGAATGGCCGAACTGCTCGGCGAGAGCGTCGGCGACACCGTTGGGTGGCGCACCCGTGACGACACCCGCGTGAGCAGTAGCACTCGGATCGAAGTGATCACCGAAGGGATTCTCACCCGCCGGATCCAGCGAGACCCGAACCTCCCTGGCGTTTCCGCGGTCATCTTCGACGAGTTCCACGAACGGTCGGTCCACGCCGACCTCGGACTCGCGCTCACCCTTGAGGTGCGCGCCGACATCCGCCCCGACCTTCGCTTGCTGGTGATGTCAGCGACCATCGATGCCGACGCCGTCGCGCAACTCATCGAGGCACCCACAGCGATCTCTTGTCCCGGCCGGACGTTCCCAATCGATATCCGTTGGAAGCCAATGAAGGTCAACAAAGGTCGGGGAGGTCGAGGCCGCGGGGGAGCCCCGAAGCGACGCAACGACCTCGAGATTTCGGTGGCCGATGCCGTCGACGAAGCACTCACCGAACCTGGCGATGTGCTGGTCTTTCTCCCGGGAGTCGGTGAGATTCGTCGGGCGGTCACCGAGATCGAACGACGAACCAACGCTGTCGTTCTTCCCCTCTACGGTGCACTGAGTGCAGAAGAGCAGGACCGCGCCCTGCAAACAATTCCGGGTCAGCGCCGCGTGGTGGTCTCGACCGATGTCGCCGAGACCTCGCTCACCGTCGACGGTATTGGCTCGGTTGTCGACGCTGGACTCTCACGCCGACCGCGCTACGACCCTGCATCGGGGCTATCGAAGCTCGTGACTGTCGATCACTCCAAGGCTTCGGCCGATCAGCGAGCCGGTCGCGCCGGGCGTCTCGGCCCGGGCGTTGCCTTTCGCTTGTGGTCGAAACTGGAACACGCCGGACGAAGCGCCCACGATCCGCCCGAGATCGAACAAATCGACCTCAGCTCGGTCGTGCTCGAAGCGCTTGCTTGGGGAGTCAAAGATCCTTCCGAACTTCGCTTGCTCGACACACCGAGCGAGGCAGGGATTGACGAAGCCTTCGAGATCTTGACCATGCTCGGAGCCGTCGACGAAGACCGTCGCATCACCTCTGACGGCCGGCGAATGCTTGCGTTGCCGCTGCACCCGCGGCTCGCCGCCATGGTCGCAGCGGTTGGAGATGGACCACTTGGGTGGCCAGCAGCCGTCCTTGCTTCACTCCTCGAAGAACGCGACGTCATCACCGGAAGGCCATCGGAACGCCCCGTCGACCTGTGGACGCGGGTCAAGCTCGTCGTCGAAGACTCGTATCGATTTCCAAACACCGACGTCGCTGCCCTGCGCTCGGTCCGCCGACGGGCCCGCCAACTCGCAAAACGCACAGGAGCGAGCGAAGGCGTCGTATCGATCGACGACCTCGGCCGAGCGCTCTCGCTCGCTTACCCAGATCGCATTGCCCAAAAGCGCGCCGGGCAGGGTGGCCGCTTCCGCATGCGAAACGGTATGGGCGCCGAGGTCGACAAGTCCGATCCGCTCGCCCACGACGACATGCTCGTCATCGCCGAGGTTTCCGGCACAAAGAAGAACGTCCGCATCCGACTCGCCGCTGGCATCGACACGCTCGACGTCGAAATGGGATTCGCCGCAGACATGACCGAGCGAACCTTCTTTGGCTGGGACGAGGGCCGCAACGACCTCACCCGCCGTGTTGAGCGGCGGCTCGGGTCGCTCGACTTCGGCACCTACAACTTCCCCGTAGAACCATCCGCCGAGACAACCCAAGCACTCGTCGAACGCATCGTCGAAACAAAGCTCGAAGCTCTCACGTTCTCGAAGAAGGCTCGACTCTTCCAACGCCGGGCAGCGCTCGTTTCCGAGCACCGACCAGAACTCCTCAGCAACACCCTCGACGACGCCTCGCTTATCGAGCGCGCCGACGAACTGTTCCCCGGGTGGCTCGGAAACGCCACCGGACGCGCCGACCTCGAAAAGGTCGACATGCTGTCGGTCCTCCGCTCGGCGCTCTCGTGGGAAGAGACCCAAATCATCGACCAGCAGACCCCTACGCACTTCACCTTCGTCAGCGGCCGCAAAGCCGAAATCGATTACGAATCCGAGGTGCCCAAAGTGTCGGTGAGGGCCCAAGACGCCTACGGCACCACCGAGACACCTAGCCTCCTCAACGGCGCAGTGAACATCGCCGTAGAACTACTTTCACCCGCTGACCGACCAATACAGATCACCGCCGACCTCGCCGCCTTCTGGGAAGGCAGCTGGGCCGAAGTGCGAAAAGACATGGCCGGCCGCTACCCGAAGCACGATTGGCCCGAGTTTCCTTCGACTGGCAAGCCTCCGGCTTGATTTTGCCAGTCACGGAACTCGGTTGCTGTCCCCTCCGGGGCCGTTCCAGAGCCACGGAGGCGGTGCGCCGGAGGCGGTGTTCGCGTCGTTGGACAGCGCGATATTGATCGGTGGGGTCAGACCCCGA
>CAZBTI010000003.1:11922-37135 GCA_964494395.1 uncultured Acidimicrobiales bacterium
TAGCGATGGCCACGTTTGCCGAGACGTTGCCACCCTGGACCTGAAAAGTGCACTCGAAGATGGGGTCTGGTCTTGGAGGGAGGTTTGGCGGTGGGGGTGGGGGTGTGACGACTAGCGGGTTGCAGGGGATGTCGAGCCGGTCTTGGCCGTCGTTGATGCGGATGACCGCGGTGTCTGGGACTCGGCTGAGGTTCGTGCCCTCGGCTTGTGCGAATTCGTTCGGGTTCAAGGTTGCGATCCAGCGGTCGTCTCGGAAGTTGATGGTGGCGTCGCCAAAGGGACGGTCGTTAGCGATGGCCACGTTTGCCGAGACGTTGCCACCCTGGACCTGAAAAGTGCACTCAAAAATTGGCTCGCCGCGCGTGGCGGCTCCAGCTGTTGTGGTGCTGGCGAGCACGAGACCCGCCAAAAGGGCGAGTCCTCCCGTTATGACGACTAGCCACCGCCCGTTGATGATGCGACTCATTATTGCGTCCTTCTTCTTTGTGATTTGGTCACTCTGTGTGACTCCCGCAATAGGAGCGTATGCGACAACAAATTTGCAGGCAAAGGGCCTGGGGGCTCATTAGGTAACAAATTCCTGACAAGAGCTCACGTTAGGTGACAAATTCCTGATAAGAGTTCACGATGTAGCGGGCGGTCTGCGTGCGTGGAGCTAGCGGTCGTCTTCAGCAACGCCATCCTCATCGAGGCTGTTCACCTCGCGAAGAAACGACGCGCGTCCTTCCTCGATCGCGACAACCCGATACACGCGCTGTACCGGGGTGAGGTCGTCTCCGCCCACATGTAGAGAACCGCTGATCCCCGAGATCGGGGTTGTCGGATCGCCGTTGCGAATCGCTGTCGCAACCCGCTGCGAACCAACCGAACCAGATCGCGCCGCAGCATCTGACAGCACGCTCAGCGTGTCGGCGGTGACGATATCGACGGCGTCGGGTTGTTCGCCATCGATAGTCAAGGCCTCGAAGAGCGAGGTTGTCAGCTCGGCCGGGTCGTCCCCGTAACGGCTTGCTGGAGTCACGATGAACACATCCCTCGTGCCATCCGCCCAGGTTTGACCATCGCCATACCACGGCAGGATCACCGGTTGATCGAAACCCCGGTTTCGAAGCTCAGAAACGATATCGCCGACGGTCGGCGGAAGCGCACACACCACGATTGCGTCCGGCGGATCCACTTCGGTTGCCGCCACAAGATCCGAAACGACGTTCCCGGGGGCGTCGACCAACTCGACGAAGTTGACCTTGGCGATGATGGATACGGACTGGTCGTCCACGACCCCGTCCCCGACCTCGTCCTCGTCCTCGTCCTCGTCCAGGAGTTGTTCGCCTTCGACATCCACGACGTCGCCGGTAGCTTCGGGCTCGCCTTCCACGTTCACTTCGGGTGCCAACTCATCTTGAAGATCGACGCAGACGCGTTCGACGTCGGGCACAAGTGTTGAGCCGACGACGGCGAGCGACGAGAAGCCCTCGGCATCGGCGTGGTTGGCAATCGCTCGAGCGTTGTCGCGAAGCGCCGAGAGATCGATGAAGAGATCGCTGTTGATCTCGCTACTCAGCCGATCGATGTCGGGCCGGGGCAGAGATACGCACCCGGTTACTGCGAGAAGCTCGTTTGCCGTAGCCGCCTCGACCACCGCAGGGACCGTGGCGTCGTCACATCCGGTGATCACCACGTTCACCCCATCGTTGATGAGCGAAAGCATGGCACCCTCGGCTTGACCGGGGGTCGCGATCGAGACCGGACGAAGGTCGATGCTGATACCGGTTTCGGCGGCGGTGCTGATCGCCGCCTCTTCCAGGATCGCCTCGATCTGCGCATCGAACTCTGCGGTTGGTGCATCGCCATTGACGGCGAGGCCAATTCGAATGGTGTCCGGTCGATCGGGGACTGTGGTTGTGGTCGTCGTGCTCGTCGTCGTGGACGCCGGTGTCGCCGCTTGGCCACCGAGAGAACATGCACCGAGGACCAACCCAGCAGTCGAAGCGAGGACGGCCAGACCGCGTCGGGCTCCTAACACGATGCCGGACCGTCGACCGGCGCAGGCCTATGGAGCACAGCGTCGGTCACGGTCAGCACGAGTTGCTGGTCCGCGCCCAGGTCAGGTGCCTCCATGGAACCTGTTCCGTCGGCGATCAGGCTGAAGCCGCCCTGCTCGTGTGGCGGCCAGAGCAAAGAGAGGGTGAAGCCCGGCGTCAGCATCGGAGGAACGCCGCGTCCAAAACCGGTGATGGTTGCTCGATCACTGCCCTCGGCAAGTTCGACAGACACGTGATTTACCCGCGCCGTTCCGCTCGCGCCCACGTAAAGAAGAAACGGCGTGCATCCGTAGGGCTTCGCAGTTTCGAAGAGATCGGTTGGAGCAACAGCGTGACTCATAACGGTAGTTTCGCCCGTCACGCTGCCCTCGGCAACACAGCAACCGGGAGAACCGAACGCCAGACCAACGAGTGGGAGACGCTTCACCATTTCGCGTTGCCGATCAAAGAAATCCACACACTCCGTGAACGTTCTCATCGATGGGCAAAAAATCGCGCACAAAGTGGTAGAGATTTCATATGCAAGCGCGTAGGGAAGTGTTCGTCGCGCCGTGTTTGTCTATTCGAATCCTTGCCGCAATACTGCCGTTAAACGGGCGATCAGGCGGTCGCAAACAAGATGGATTTACAGATTACATGGCTGGAGAAATTCCACAGCGAGCCAACAGGCGAGGCGGTCCAGGATGGTGGATGGACCGTGAAGGTGTGTGGCAACCACCGACGATATGGCCGGAGCAATACCCTCCACTCGACGGATGGACGAGCGACGAGAACGGGCATTGGATCCCGCCAACAAAAGGCGAAGCCGACGACTCCGTAGACGATGAAGCAGTGGTCCCCGGTGCTCGACCGGTCGCCGAATCAGCACCTCGCGAATCGGGATTGAGCCATAGTTCGACCCGCTCGCAGGTGCGAGAACCGGAGAGTCGGACGCAAGCTGCTTCTGAACGAAGGGAGCGCTCGAAGAAGAAGTCCTCACAACCTCGGTCGCTTCAAGCCGAGGCCGACATTCGAGTGATGTTGCTCGTCGGCGGGGCGATTGGGGTCAGCCTGTTTCTCCTCGTCGCCGCCCTGGTTTTGCAGTCACGTGCCGGTGCGACTGAAACCGGCGAGTCCGAAGGCAAAGATGTAGGTACCCCCGAACTCGTCTTCGCGGTCGAGAACGAGGAGGCGCGAGACGAGCGCCGAAGGGAAGCCGCAATCACGGCTCCCGCGATCGCGCTTGAGCAATTGTCGAACCTCGCTATTACTGGCGACGAGGTCGGAAATACGATTTTCAACGAATCGCTTTGGCAGGCGACCGTCGAAGACTGTCTCGACATCACCGAACAGGTCCTCGTCGAGCGTTCCGCCGTACCCGTGGTCTTCGCCGACAACTTCGAGTGTGTTCCGTCGGAGGGGAGTTGGAGCGACCCCTACCTCGGTACGGAGATCATGCGGACAGTCGACGCAGAGGTCCGGTCCCTTGTGCCCATCGAGAACGTCCATGACTCCGGTGGTTCCGAATGGTCGCTCTCCACCCGGGAAGATTTCTTGAACGATACGAGCTTCCCCGCATCCATGGTGATCCTGTCTGCCGACAGCGGTCACAATCCTCGAAACGCAACCCCCGACGTCTGGCGTCCGTCAGATCCTGCGTCTTTGTGCGGCTACGCCATCGACTGGATCGGCGTAAAATCACGATGGGAACTCACGGTTTCAGTCGACGAGAATGCCGCGCTGACCGAAATGCTTGCAACGTGCAGTCGGGTCGATTCGAATGGGCCGCACTTGGGTTCCATGGTCATCGATTCGATCGAAGCGCCGGTCATCGAACGAATCGCCGAATAGGCCGCTAAGCAAGGCCGCAAAAGCCATAATTTCCGCCTAACATCGCGGGAACACGACTCAGGGATTACATGACTTCTGCAGAAGAAAGCCGCCTCCTCGAAGACTACAAAGCGTGGACAGACTGGGGTCCATACGTTTCTGAACGGGCTTGGGGAACCGTGCGCGAGGACTACTCCGACAATGGTGACGCATGGAACTCGTTCACCTACGAGAACGCGCTAAGTCGAGCGTATCGATGGAACGAAGATGGCCTGTTTGGCGTCTGCGATCGGCATCAGCGTTGGTGCCTGGGGCTTGCGCTGTGGAACGGTCGAGACCCGCACCTCAAGGAACGCCTCTTTGGTCTGAACGGATATGAAGGCAACCACGCAGAAGATGTGAAAGAGGAGTGGTGGTACCTCGATGCGACCCCAACCCATTCCTACGGACGCGCCGCCTATACCTACCCGAGGATGGAGTTCCCCTACGCCGAATTGCGCGAGGAAAACGCGAAGCGCAATCGTCTCGAACGCGAATACGAACTGCTCGATACCGGAATCTTCGATGATGGCTGGTGGGACGTTGTTGTCACCCATGCGAAATCCGGCGTCGATGACCTCGTGATGGAGATCACCGCGACGAACACGTCAACCGAAACCGACACGCTTCACATCCTGCCAACAATTTGGTTCCGCAACCGATGGAGCTGGGGTCGAAGCAAGTCGCCAAAGCCAACGATCTGCGTCGAAGACGATGGCAGCCTGCTGCTCGATGAGGAACGCGAGGGCAACCTGAGCTTGACCATGTCGGATGGTGGAACTGCGTTGTTCTGCGAGAACGAGACCAACCGTCCCCTCGTGTACGGCCAGAAGGCGACAACTCCGTATCCGAAGGACGGAATCAACGGTCACGTCGTTTCGGGCACCGCCACCGTGAATCCGAAACAAGAGGGCACGAAAGCATCGGTGTGGTACCAGTTCGAAGTTGCCGCTGGAGACTCGGTCACGATCCATCTTCGGCTCGCCCCCGAAGCTCGCCCAGTCGACGAAGTCGCCGGCATTGTCGAGCAGCGTCGTATCGAGGCCGATGACTTTTACAAAGACGTCTACCCCGAGGACGCATCTGAGGATCGACGGAAGATCATTCGTCAGGCTCTCGCCGGTCTTGCCTACTCCAAGCAGTGGTATCACTTCGATGTCGACATGTGGCTCGATGGTGATCCGAACAGCGATGCTCCACCGCAGAGCCGTGAGTATGGCCGAAACAACCGTTGGCGACACCTCAACAACGCCGACGTCATCTCTATGCCAGATACGTGGGAGTACCCCTGGTACGCGGTGTGGGACTTGGCGTTCCATTGCCTTCCCTTCACGCTTATCGACCCGACCTTTGCGAAGGAACAGCTCATTTTGTTGGGGCGGGAGTGGTACCAACATCCGAATGGCCAACTACCCGCCTACGAGTGGAGTTTCAGCGACGTGAACCCGCCCGTTCAGGCTTGGGCAGCGCTCAGAGTGTTCGAACTTGACGGTAGCTGGGATACCGACTTTCTCGAACGAATCATCCACAAGCTCATGTTGAACTTCACCTGGTGGGTGAACCGCCGCGACGTCGACGGCGACAACATCTTCGACGGCGGCTTTCTCGGACTCGACAACATAGGTCCATTCAACAGGTCAGAGGGTCTCGGCCACGGTCGTTTGGAGCAGGCCGACGCCACCGGCTGGATGGGCATGTTCGCGCTCGACCTTCTCGATATCGCACTCCGTCTGACCCGCGATCGCGGCACCTATGAAGACCTCGCCACGAAGTTTGTCGAGCACTTTGCCTACATCTCCATCTCGATGGACACCCACGACCTTTGGAACGAGGAGGACGGGTTCTACTACGACATGTTCCGCGATGGTGGCAACGACACGCCGATTGCTTTGCGGTCGATGGTCGGGTTGATTCCAATCTTTGCGACGCGAGTCGTGTTAGCGACACAGCTCGAACAGTTGCCGACCTTCAAAGGGCACTTCGATTGGTTTCGTGAGAACAAACCAGGATGTGCGCTCAACATGCGAGAGAACAGCCGAGGAGATTTCCTCCTGTCACTCGTCAGCCCGGAGCGGCTGGTGCGGATACTCGAGATTGTGCTTGACGAAGACGAGTTTCTGTCCGACTTTGGCCTCCGCGCAATGTCGAAGGCTCACGGTAAAGACCCGTACAAGGTCTCGATCGGTGGACAAGAGTTCACGGTTTCCTACGAGCCGGCCGAATCGGAAAGTTCTCTCTTCGGCGGAAACTCAAACTGGCGCGGGCCGGTCTGGTTTCCACTCAACTACCTGTTCATCGAATCGCTCCGGCGCTTCTCCTACTGGTCTGACGAGCCGATCATGGTCGAGTTTCCAACTGGCTCGGGCGAGAAGGTCGAACTCGGTGCTCTGGCAGACATCCTTGGCGAGCGGCTCGTCAACCTCTTTGACGAGGACGCTAGCGACGGCGGCCGCCGACCATCGATGCCCGACCATCCGCTCTATGCACCCGATGGCCCGTGGCACGACCGACTGCTCTTCCACGAGTACTTCGACGGCGATACCGGGCGTGGCCTCGGTGCCAGTCATCAGACCGGCTGGACGGCGCTCGCCGCATCGATTGCGACCAACTCTTCGAGCCCGTTGGGTCGACGCCGCAAGGCTCGATAGCCGCCGTTTCGGAGAATTCCGGACCGGAATCCGTTGACCAAACTGGAAATCTCGCTCAACTTGCAGAACCTGCAGATCGAACTCCGCGTGGAAAACGCAACGTAGAAGTCATGTAAGCGTTATATGTCAGCAAGATGGTACATAGATCAACGGATTTTTCACCTCCTGATCGGGTGCGAGAGGGTTCGCTGAGTCGATCTCCTCGCTTTTTGGGAATAAGTCTGCGTAAATGGTTGTCAGATATCGCAACGTAAGAAATATCTAAGGGGATTGAATATGGCTAATGAGCGGGATGATTTTTTAGCTGGCGACGGTGAGGCGGTAGATGGGGAGGCTGTGCCGGCGGTTGACACTGTCGTCGAGCCCACACCGACGGAGCGTTCAAAGAAACCCTGGGGAGTCATCCTCGGTGGTGGCGCCGCAGCCGCAGCGGTGGTCGTTGCGACGTTCATTCTTGCCGGTGGTGGTTCGGAGATCGATACCGCCCAAAGCACCCCCGCTGTCGAAGAAGAGATTGAAGAGCTCGAAGACATTGAAGAGCTCGAAGAAGACGACGTTGCAGAGTCGAACGACGAGGTCGTTGGGTCGATCGAAGAAGCTCTCGATGAGGCGGAGGTCGAGATTGAAGAAGTGTTCGAGGCTGACTTCGCCGAAGAAGCAATGGAGTCCGCCTTCTTCGGCGGTGGTCCAACGACTGCAGTCTTCGACGGGGAACAATTCGTCTCGCTGACGATGAACGAGGCTGGTTGGGCGCTTCGCACATCTACAGACGGTCTCGACTGGGTTGAGAGCCCAGTTACTGGTCTGCCCTCTGAAGGCTATGCATCTTGGCTCGACGTCCAAGACGGAACCTACGTTGCTGCCTTCGACGTCTACTCCGAGACCGATGGCCAGAGCAGCTCGATTGCAACTTCGACCGATGGCACCTCGTGGTCAGCAATCGATTTGCCAGCGATAGACGATGCGAGTCCGTCGGGCATCTCGCTCACGAACGATGGCGTCATGGCGCTCTTCACGGTGTACAACGACACGTACCAGGACGAGATGGACATCCTCATCGAACTCGGCATCTTGGCCGAGGGCGATTTCGAGAGCTACTGCGGCTTCGATCAGATCGAGCCCGGTGGCGACATCATGATCTACCTCTGCAACTTCGAAGATGAAGAGGTCTTCGAGGACGACTTTGAATTTGACGAGCCATCTGAGGAAGAGCTCGACGCTCTCGCTGCCGCCTATGACGCAGCGACGACCGACGAAGAGCGAGCAGAGATCGAACAGCAGCTCGATGCCCTCTATGAAGAGGCGTACGGCGGCTCCGACCCCTTCGAGGAAGACGCGGTAATCATTACTCCGGGCGAGCCGGGTTTCGCTGAGCTCTCCGAAATTCGTGAGGAGCAAAACGATCAGTCGATGCCGATCATCACCGTCACGGGTCCGATCGGCGGTCCCTTTGATGTGGTCGATGAGTTCGTTGCCGAGGGATACACCAACGGCATTGCGTCCACCGACGCTGGCGTCTTTATCAGCGTCGATACCTTCGACGAAGAGAACTTCACTTCACAGACTGCGGTGCTGTCTTGGAATGGCAATTCGTGGGCCGAGGTTGGCTCACTTCCCGCCGGTGTGAACGGCCAGCTCCACGGCTTGGACGACATGCTTCTGCTCTCTGGGAACAATGACTTTGGGCAGAGCGCCAACTTCGTTTCCGTCGATGGCGTCTCGTGGACCGAAGCGTCGTTCGGCTCCGATATTGCGAACGGTTACAGCGACATCATTACCGGTCCCGCCGGTGCGGTCGCGGTCACGATGGGTTACGACGGTCCCGGGTTTGGCGGCCCGTCGGTCGAGGTCGCAGTAATCGAAAAGGACGGCTTCATCCTCGAGATCAATGCGTTTACGGGAGAATCGAGTCTGACCGGCGCTGATGGTGTCGTCATCTACGAACTCGACTCCGCTTGGGAGCCATCACCGGAGTCAGAGATAGCGAACATCAACCCGATTTCAGGAGACATCACCTTCCTTGACCCCGAGACAGGCAACGCAATGGTCGTCATTTCAAGCGACGAGATCAGCGAAGCGTTCGGCTTCGAGGAGTTTGTCGAAGAAGACTTCGTAGAGCCTGAGCGCCTTCTCGAGGTGCAGGCCACGACGAACGGCACCACGTGGACCGTGATCGACGTTCCCGAGTTCCAAAACCTTTCACCGAACACCAGCATCATCGCCATCGCAGTGGGTGACGATGAGGCGATCTTCAGCCTCGACACCTACGCCGAGCCTCCAGCAGAGCTCTTTGCGTTCGAAGAAGAGGGCCGGGAGCCAACAGAGGCAGAGATCGAAGCGCTCGAACTCTTTGACGGCGGTTCGGCGGAAAGCACCTACGTCCGAGTACCACTCGGCTAGGTCATCATTTATGGGGGCGGTCGACCTCAGCTGGTAATTCGCCAGCTGGGGTCGTATCCGTACACCTCTCGCACGGGCGCTACTTCGTTCGTGGAGACCCGGATTTCGACGTTGTCGGGATCGACGAGTGATGGGTGCTCGGCGCCCATGGCGTTCGATAGGCGTACCAGCTCGTACCGAAGCGTTGATGCGTAGTTGGCGAACCGCACTGACTTGTCGGTGGGGTCGAGCCCTCGGGTGAGCCAACGATTTTGCGTGGCAACGCCGGTGGGGCAATGGTCATCGTGGCACTTCTGCGCCTGGACGCATCCAATGGCGAGCATGGCTTCGCGTGCGACACCAACGCCGTCGGCGCCCATTGCCATGGCCACCATTGCTTCGGTCGGCAGGCCGAGTTTGCCTGCGCCGAGAAAGATGATGCGCTCGTGGAGGCCCTGTTCAGCAAAGGCCCGGTAGACCTCGGCGAATCCGTGCTGGAACGGCAGTGCGACGTGATCGGAGAAGGGGAGCGGCGCGGCGCCCGTGCCTCCCTCACCGCCATCGACGGAGATGAAGTCGGGTCCCTTGCCAGTGGCTTTCATGGTTTCGGCGAGTTCGCGCCAGAACGCCTTCTCTCCCACGGCGGACTTGATCCCGACCGGTACCCCTGATTCCCTTCCGATCTCCTCCATGAACGAGATGAGTTCGGGGACGTTCGTAAACGATCGATGACTGCTGGGGCTGTTGACCGTGACGCCGACCTCAACACCGCGAGCAGCAGCGATGGCCGGCGTGACTTTGCGGCCGGGAAGGACACCGCCGAGGCCCGGCTTTGCGCCCTGGCTCATCTTGACCTCGATGGCCTTGACCGGAGCCTTCTCCATCGACGCCATCATGGCGTCCATCGAGAACGAACCATCGATGTTTCTGGCACCGAAATATCCAGTCCCGAGCTGAAGGATGAGCGGACCGCCATGGCGGTGGTGTTCGCTGATGCCGCCCTCTCCCGTGTTGTGCAGAGTCCCCGACAAGGCTGCGCCGCGGTTCAGCGCCTCGACGGCGGGGGCGGACAACGATCCGAAGCTCATGGCGGAGATGTACACCGCCGATTCGGGGGTAAAGGCATGCTCGCGACCGTGCGCTTCGCCCAGCACCTTGCGCATTGGGAGCTTGTCGGCCGCCTCCTTCGGTGGAGACGGGTGCGGGAACGCCGAGTGACGGAAGAGCACGTATCCGGGGACGTCGAATTCGTTGTCGGAGCCAAACCCGAAGTACGAATTCTGCTGCTTGGCCGACGCGTAGACGAAGCGGCGCTGATCGCGACTGAACGGCAACTCCTCGTCGTTGTTGGCAACCACGTATTGGCGCAGTTCGGGACCGATCTTTTCGATCAGATAACGGAAGTGCCCAATGATGGGAAAGTTCCGCAGAATTGCGTGTTTGCGCTGAGTGACATCGTGGATCGTCACTCCAACGAGAAACACAGCGACGACGACGATGATCCATAACCACCAAGACATAGGGGCATCGTAGGCGGACTATCAGCGGGGAGTTCGTAAATCGAGAAGAACAGCGAAGGGTCTCCAATAGCTCACGTGGCCGTCGCATTCCGGGCCTAGGCTGCGATGAATGGACGAACTTTTGGCAATCGCCGAACGGATTACCGAACAAGCCGTCGACGGTGAACAGGTCGAGGCATACGTTTCACGAGGATCCTCGGTCAACGTCAAGGCCTACGAAGGCGAGGTGGAGTCGTTCACCTCAGCGACTTCGGCAGGGGCTGGCATTCGTGTCATCGCCGACGGTCGCGTCGGCTTTGCTCACGCTGGCTCGCTCGACGAGGACGTGCTGGCCGAGACGCTCGCCGAAGCCCGCGATAACCGCTCGTTTGCCGAACCCGACGAATGGGCCGGCCTCAGCGAACCCGACGGCGGAACCCCGATCGTTCACGACACGTGGGACGACGCCGTTCTGACGACACCGACCGCCGACAAAGTGCAGATGGCGATCGACCTCGAGGCCCGAGTACGCGGCATGGACGAACGGATCACTGGCGTCCGAACCGCTAGCTATGGTGATAGCTCCGGTCAGATGGCACTCGCTACCAGCACCGGAGTGCGCGCCAGCGATCGCGGCACGGGCGCCTACCTCTCGGTATCGGCCATGGCTAAGGACGGTGACGACACACAGATCTCTGGTGGCTACGACGTCAACTTCGGCCCGGGGCCGCTATCTATCGACAAAGCCGCCGACGATGCAGTGACCCGGGTGCTCAAACTCCTCGGCGCCACCCAGCCCAAGTCGCAGAAGGTCACGATCGTTCTCGAACCTCGGATGGCGGCGACCATCGTGGGCATCCTCGTTGGAATGCTCAACGGCGAGCGGGTCTTGAAGGGCCGCACGCCGTTCGCCGATCGCATCGGCGAGCAGATCTCCTCGCCACTGTTGACCGTTCGTGACGACCCCACCGATGCCCGATCGTTCGGTGCAACATCGGTCGACTCCGAGGGCCAGACGGTCGCGTCCCGCACTCTCGTCGGTGGCGGCGTGCTCGGCACCTTCTTACACAACACCTACACAGGCCGACGCAGCGGTGATGGCACCACCGCCAATGCTGTGCGCGGCTACTCTTCGACCCCGAGCGTCGGCGCCCATGCCGTCATCATCGACCCGGGCGAGGGCGACCTCGACTCCATCATTCGAGGGGTCGACAACGGCGTGCTCGTCTCGTCGATGAGCGGTCTGCACTCGGGCGTCAACGCCATCAGCGGCGACTTTTCCGTTGGCGTCAACGGCCTCATGATTCGTAACGGCGAGGTGGCTGAACCCATTCGCGAGGCCACGATCGCATCGACGATTCAGAAGATGCTCACCGACATCGTCGCCGTCGGAGCCGACACCGAATGGCAGCCTGGCGGGTCTGGCCCGGTAAGTCTTGCGATCGCCGACGTGGCGATGAGCGGCACATAGCCCCCACCCTGCCCTCTACCCCTTCAGCAGCAGCCCTAAGCTAAGAGGTTCCTCCGCCGAAAAGGTTTGTATGTCCCGCAGTGTCACGCGCTTGCCGCGCCGTCTCCAAACGCCTTCGCCGAGCAGGCTTCTGGCGTTCGCTGGCATCTCTTTGGTCGTGTGGTACGCGGCTACGGCGCCTGCGTACGGCTTCTTCCAAGACGACGTCGAGATTGAACTCACCGTCCTTCAAGCCATCATCCTCGGACTGGTCGAAGGCCTGACCGAATACCTTCCCGTGTCGTCCACCGGTCACCTGTTGGTCACGAACGAATTGCTGGGCCTGAACGAGACTCCGGAAAGTGAAGCGGCGATCGAGACCTACGCCATCTGTATCCAGGTTGGAGCGATCATCGCCGTGCTGTTCCTCTATTGGGAGCGCATCCGTCAGATGCTCGACGGGCTCCTCGGTAAGAGCGAGGAAGGCCGTCAGATCCTCATCGCTGTCATCATCGCATTTGTCTTTACCGCCATCGTGGGCTTGAGTACCGAGCGCTTCGTGATGAATAACCTCTTCGGTGTTCCCCCGATCGCTGGTGCATGGATCGTTGGCGGCATCGGCATTCTCATCCTCTCCAGAACCGGCTGGTTCGACAAGGCCGGCCGAGAACTCGGCACACTCACGTGGCAGAACGCCATCGTGATCGGGCTCATCCAAGCAATCGCGGTGTGGCCAGGGGTTAGCCGTTCGATGATCACCATTATCGGCGCTGTGCTCGTCGGACTATCGCTCCGCGCCGCTGTCGAGTTCAGCTTCCTGCTCGGACTCCTCACCCTCACTGCTGCCACGGCGTGGGCGGGACTCGGCGGAGGTGCCGAACTCATCGACACCTTCGGCATTACGACACCGCTCATCGGCCTCGTTATCGCCTTTGTCTCAGCTATGGCTGCGGTCAAGTGGATGGTCGCGTGGCTCAACGACAAGGGCTTTGAACTCTTTGGCTGGTACCGAGTCATCATCGGGATCGTGGCCTTCGCCCTGCTCGCAGCGGGCACTATTGGCTAACACCCCTGTTTGAGGTCCTCGGAGAGTTAAGGAAACGAAACCAAGCTGAGCTGGTTTCGCGGGCGGTCCTTTCCCTACTATCTCGTCCCTATGGCGGTCACGGTCAAAAATTCGTTTGAAGCAGTGCCAAAGGGCCGTCTTCCGACCGACGAGTGCTACAAAGATTGCGTTGAGGAAGTCGAGCCCGAAGTTTCCGCGCTTCGCCGGAGGCTCGTGTGGATACTCCCCGCCATCATCACGGTGGCATGGTTTCTCTTCCTTATGGTGGGCGGACACACCGAACGTGTCGCCTCGAACTGGGAGGCGGCGGCAACGATGGTATTCGGCGGCTTCGTCGCAGGATCCACACCGCAGGGTGGCGGCGCCATTGCCTTCCCGGTCTTTACGAAACTGCTCGAGGTTCCTACCTCGGCTGCTCGATCCTTTTCGCTCTTCGTGCAGGCGAGCGGCATGGTCATGGCCTCGATCTCTATTCTTCTCGCTGGCCGCAAGGTCGATTTCAAAGCTCTCGGCTTGGGAATCACCGGTGGCTTGACCGGCTTTGTCGTCGGCCTCGTACTTCTTGGCGATTCTTCGACGCCCCTATGGGATTCTCGAATCGATACCGACTTCGTCAAAGCGTCGTTCACGCTTATCGTCTTCGCAGTGGCGCTGATCGTTCGCCTGATCTCGAAGAAGCCAACGATGTACGACTCGGTTCCGAGCTGGAACTATCGATCCATCGCTGTCATGTTGACGCTCGCGTTCGCCGGCGGTGTCTTCTCGTCGCTCTCGGGTTCAGGGTCGGACGTATTGCTGTTCGTATTTGTGGTCCTCGTAGCCAAAGTCGACCCGAAGGTCGCTATCCCGACATCGATCATCACGATGGCGAGCGTCAGCTTGCTCGGGTTCCTCATACTCGGCGTCTGGCACGGCCAGCTCGATATTGCGCTGGCGGGTAATCAGGTCGTCGCAATCGGCGGGACAGAGATCGACCCGCGACCGGCGTCGCAATACGACCTCTTTGGCCTATGGCTTGCCGGAGCGCCGGTCGTGCTGTGGTTTGCCCCAGTGGGTTCCTGGGTCGCTTCTCGCGTGTCAACCCGTGCCGTGATCGCGTTCGTCGGATTAATCGCCTTTTCCGAGCTCTTGAGTACAGCGCTCTTCCTCGATGCGCTCCGAACGAACATTTCGCTACTCATCTTCTCCCTGGTTGGTCTGTTGCTCGTCTGGGCGGGAGTGAGCAAAATCGACAGCCTCTCGGAATGGATCATGCGAGCCGATGACCCATCGGAAGGTAAAGGGCAGTACCAAACAACCGAATAGACTCTCATGGACGTGGAGGGAACGACCAAGAACCAGCAGTCACCGGCCGCGACGGTGTTCTTCGTCCTTTTCGCCATTGGGGCGGTAGCGGCGATCGCAGTTCTCGGAATCGTCGCGTTCGCATCCTTTGCCGGGTCGGGGCAGTTCTCCTCTGGCCCAACGATTCCAGATGAGTGGGACCCGGTACTCGAGCCGTATATCGATTTCATCGAATCGGAACGTGGCTTGGAGTTCGAACATCCAGTCAACGTGCGTTTCACCGATATCAGCGCGGAGGTTGCCGCAGACTTCGAAGCAGCCCGTGAACTCGAAGAGCAGTTCGACTCGAGCAATGCAGTCGGGCCTTTCGCCGATCCATACGCCGAGGCCTTCACCTTGCTCGGACTCGTCGAGTTCGACCCAGACCTCGACTCTCAAGAATCCGCGGAAGCGTCGATCATCGAGAACGCCGGGGCATTCTTTGACCCGTGGGATCAAGAGATCGTGCTCCCCGAAGACGAGTCGATCCTCAGTCTCCAGATCACGATCGTGCATGAACTCACACATGCTCTGCAGGAGCAGAACGGAATGCTCGAGTTTCACCCCGATACTGCTGACAGCAGTCAGGCACGTCTGGCCCTCATCGAGGGGGACGCCGAACGGATTGCCGAGGCGTGGGTAGCTCAATTGAGCGAGGCGGAGCGTCAAGAGTTGTTCGACGCCATCGGGTTTGGTTCTGACCTGCCCTTTGAAGAGCCAGGAAACAGTTACCTCGACTCCACCTTCTTCGTCTCGTACTCGGTTGGTGTACCACTCGTTCTCAGCATCATCGAGACCGACGGCGTCGAGGAGCTAAACCGTCTGTTGCGAAGCCCCGATGTCGGGTCGACCGAGCGGTTCGTGGACCTGTTAGGGGAGTCGGATGATCAGGGCGTCAACGCGCTTCGCGAATTCGACCTCCCCGAGGGTCGTGAACAAGCCGACGGCGACCTCGGCGCCCTCGCATGGTTTGCAACGCTCGCACCGACGATTGGAACAGATGGAGCGTTCGACGCGCTCGTTGGCTACGACGACGATGCTTTCGCAATCTTCGAGAATGAATCTGGCACTACCTGTGCCCGTTTCCAAGTGTTCTTCGACGATGCCGCCGAGGCTGCAGAGTTCAATTCGCTCGTTGGTGGAGTCGGGATTGCAGGATCGGTCGACGCTGTGGACAGTTCGGTGACTGCGGAATTGTGCGAATCGATCGGAAACCCAGACGATCAGCGAAGCGCCGTGGTGTTTCCCCTGATCTTGGCCAACGAGCTCATCCTGAATCATCTGCTGATGGGGGAGTCTCCCGACGTTGCTCGGTGCGCTGCGTTGGCCCAGGCCAAGACCCAGCCCGTCGACCAGTCGCTCAACGACTTCGGCGGCTTCGACGCACAGTTCGTTGCGTCTACCCCGTTCGTGAACGCTTGCCGCTAAGCGGTGCACCGCCACGGTTTCACTAAATACGGAAAGCACGACGACGCATCTGGGCGACTAGTCGAGAGTTGCCGGTAAGGCGTCGTCTCTCCG
The DNA here is from genome assembly GCA_964494395.1 of uncultured Acidimicrobiales bacterium. Taxonomy (GTDB): domain Bacteria; phylum Actinomycetota; class Acidimicrobiia; order Acidimicrobiales; family SHLQ01; genus SHLQ01. The sequence continues at coordinate 27,699 of CAZBTI010000003.1, forward strand.
AGGCCGCTACCTTTGGCGCTGAGCTTCCCCCTCAAGTCTGCGAGTTCTTCGCGTTAGGGAAAGCGGTACAACGCCATGCGAGGCGTTTCACAATCTGGACGGTCGGCCCTGCGCCGGCAGATGTTTCGACGGCGCACGCCGGGTCGCCGACTACGGCAGCGGTGGCGCTGGGTCCCGCTGTCGGCGAGATTGAAAGGAGCACAGCTTCGGAGTCGTCTAGGGCATCGGCGCGCGATCCTTCGGGCCGCTGTCGCCGTGGTCGGTATCGTGCTCGTTGGCTCGACCCTCGTCGAAGCTGAGCCAGAAGCCGAAGTTGCGAGCGAGATCTCGATTCCCGAAGATCATCGAGTGCTCAGCATCGCGATCGACGAACGGGTACCGCCGCTCGAACCCGGAGATCTGGTCGATCTCTATCTGGGGATGGGTGGATTCGCCGGCACCGAAGGCGAAGTAGACGCCATGGATGAACCCGGGCTCGTCATCTCGATAGCTGACGCGTCATTCACCGTTGCTGTACCTGACGACGAGGTCGGCCCACTGGCGACTGCGCTGAGTAGCGGCTCGGTGCTGGTCGTACGCCGCTAGGCCAGTCAGCCAGACGACGATGAAGATGACGAGTCAGAGCTGCCCGACGACGAAGATGACGATGAGTCAGAGCTGCCGGACGACGACGAAGATGACGAACTATCCAATGACGAGGAACTCTTCGATGACGAGCTCTTCGAGGACGATGAGGAGCTCGTCGAGTCGTTCTTATAGAAGCCGCTGCCCTTAAAGCTGATTCCGACCTGACCAAACACCTTGGTCACGTTCTTCTTCGAACGGGTGCCACAGCCAGTGCATTTAGGGGTCGAGTCGTCGGAGAAGGATTGCACCTTCTCGAACTCTTCGCCGCATTTTTTGCATCGGTATTGGTAGGTCGGCATTCGGTCTGTTCATCCTCAAAAAGATTGCTTCTAGAGAGTATTGGTGGTTTCCCTAAAGTTCACAACCTTCCCGGGAAGCCCAGCGCAGAGTATCGCCCTACTATGGAACTGTGTCCGAAACTCTCCTCGGTGGAATCTTGCTTATCGCCGCCTACTTCGCGGGGTCTTTTCCGACCGCGAGCATCATCGGGATGCTGTCCGGACACGACCACTCAAAGGAGGGCTCGGGCAATCCGGGCGCCTCAAACGTGTATCGAACTTCTGGGGCCAAGTTCGGCCTACTCGCTGTTGCCGTCGACGCACTGAAGGGCTTCATTCCAGTTGTCGTTACTCTCGCGCTGCTCGGCCGCCCTTGGGCTGCGGTCGTGTGGGCTGGGGCAACCGTTGGGCACGTTCTCCCGTTCGCTCGTTTCCGTAGCGGTGGTAAAGGTGTGGCGACCGGTGGGGGAGGCTCGCTGCCGCTGTTCCCGGTCGTGGGGCTCGTTCTGATCTTGTGCTTTGCCCTGCTGGTAAAGGTCACCAAACGGGCGTCGGTCGGATCGCTCGCAATTACTGGAGGTCTCGTAGTGGGCGTGATTCTCACACACGAGAGCCTCATTGAGATCGCTGCGGCGATCGTCGTGGCAGCGGTGATCATCTACCGGCACCGATCGAATATTTCTCGGCTCATTTCTGGCGAAGAGCTCAAAGTCAGCTGACCTGCGGCTTCGCGCAGAGATTCAGAGCAACAAGAGGTCGACCGGTTCGCCCGCCTTGACGCCGTCACCGTTTGGAACGATTGCGAGCGCGTTCGCCGCCGCCATCGCCGAAAGCTGATGAGAACCTTGGCCGCCGCTGAACGAGGCGCTGTATCGCCCGTCGTCTGTCGGCGAGGCGTGGACGCGAGCGAAGTGCGTCTTGCCATCTGGGCCTCGCAACATATCGGCCCCGGCAATGCCAGTAATGGGCTTTGGGATCGGATTTCTGTGGCCCATCATCTTGCGGATTCCGGGTCGGGCAAAGAGCTCAAAGGACACCATTGACGAGACCGGGTTTCCGGGCAGGCCGAAGATCGGTGTGCCATCGACGGTTCCGAACGCAAGAGGCTTCGCTGGCTTGATCGCCACCTGCATCCAGGCCATATCGCCGATCTCGTTGAGAACCTTTTTCACGTAATCGAAGTCTCCCATCGACACGCCACCGCTGGTGATCACTGCATCACACGATTCCGCAGCGTTGACCATTGCCTCGCGAATCTGGTCTTCGTCGTCGGGGACGAGCCCGAGGTCGACCCCGATTGCGCCCGTTGATTCGACGAGCGCCAACAGCGTGTGTCGGTTGGAATCGTGGATCTGGCCAATGCCGAGGGGTCCGGGGCCGTCGAGCAGCTCGTCGCCCGTTGAGATCACTCCGACTCGGGGGCGCTCGTAAACCGGAATGTCATAGACCCCGATCGATGCGCACACACCAAGGTGCGCAGGGCGCAGATGTGTGCCCGCTGGGAACACGATTTGGCCGGTAGTGACATCGTCACCAGTCGGGCGAATGTGGTTACCGATCGGCACTGATTTGGCCACATCGACCGACGTTTCGTCTTCGGCCATGTTTGTGAGTTCGACCATGACAACCGCATCGGCTCCAGGAGGCATCGGTGCTCCGGTCATGATCCGAATCGCCTGACCCGGGCCAACTTCGGTATCGGGCACCGCTCCCGCAGCGATCGTCCCGACCATTTCGAGCGTCACTGGTGCGTTGGCCACGTCGGCTGCTCGAATGGCGAACCCATCCATTGCGGTGTTGTCGAACGGCGGGATCGGCCCTGCCGCAGCGAGATCTGTCGTGGTGACAAGGTTGCCCGCTTTGGCGAGCGGAACCGTCACCGCTGGGGACGGTTCGCACTTGGAAAGAACGAATTCTGTAGCTTCTTCGAGTGGAATCATCGTCGTCAGGCTAGCGGTCCGACCTTGTCCATTCCCGAAAAACTCCTACAATCAAACCATGGAGCGTCTCGAAGACACATTTGGTCGGGTTCACCGGGATCTCCGGATCGCGGTAACCGATCGCTGCAACTTCCGGTGCCAGTACTGCATGACCGAAGAAGGCATGGAGTGGATGCCCCGTGAGGGCCTACTTTCGTTCGAAGAGATCGAACGCGTTGCTCAACTCTTGGTTCGTCGCTACGGAGTCGACAGCATTCGACTCACCGGCGGCGAACCCACGGTTCGAGCGCACCTCAGCCGCTTGATTCGCAAGCTTTCTGCGCTCGGTGTCGACCTCGCAATGACCACGAACGGTGCCACGCTTCGCCTCGTCGCCGAAGACCTCAAAGACGCAGGGCTGAACCGACTGAATATCTCGCTCGACTCGCTGCAAAAAGACCGCTTCACCGAGTTGACCCGTCGCGATGACCTCGACCGCGTGCTCGACGGTATCGACGCCGCACTCGAAGCTGGATTCGCACCCATAAAGATCAACGTGGTGCTGATGAACGGCATCAACGATGACGAGATTGTTGACTTCGCCAGGTTTGGACGTGAGAAGGGCGTGATTGTTCGATTCATCGAATTCATGCCCCTCGACGCCGACGAGCAGTGGGGCCCTGACCGGGTTGTCCCCCTCCAGCGAGTCGTCGAAGAAATCAACGCCGAGTTTCCCCTCGAAGCAATCGAGCGCACCTCTGCACCAGCGACCCGCTACAAGTACGCCGACGGCCAGGGAGAGGTCGGCGTCATCGCAACCGTCACCGAGAAGTTCTGCGATACCTGCGACCGCATCCGTCTTACCGCCGATGGCCAATTCCGCAATTGCTTGTTCGCCGTGACTGACTACAACCTTCGTGATGCGCTTCGCTCCGGTGCGAGCGACGACGAGGTAGCCAAAATCATCGAGGGTGCTGTCCACGACAAGTGGGCCGGCCACGGCATCGACACGGTGCACTTCATTCGCCCCAAGCGAAACATGAGCCAGATCGGCGGTTAGGCCAGACTGGTCGGGTCCGAGTAGATTCTCCCCATGTCCGCGCACGAAGGCTTCACACACCTCGACCCAATGGGTCGCGCTCGCATGGTCGATGTCACGCAAAAGGAGCCGACCCACAGGCGCGCAATCGCCAAGGGTCGCGTACAGATGACCGCCGAGACCGCATCGGCGGTAGCTCGCGGAGCAATCTCAAAGGGCGACGTATTGAGTGTCGCCCGCGTCGCTGGGATCCAAGCGGCGAAACGTACTTCTGACCTCGTCCCGCTGTGCCATCCACTGTTGATCGGCGCAGTAAACGTCAACTTCGAAATCGAAGAGGAACACATCGATATCGAAGCATCGGTCGAAACAGTCGGCATGACCGGCGTCGAGATGGAAGCGCTCACGGCCTGCTCTGTTGCAGCCTTGACCATCTACGACATGTGTAAATCGCTCGACAAGAGCATGACCATTTGCGACGTTGCTCTTTGGGAGAAAACCGGCGGCAAGAGTGGCGCCTACCACCGCGAGGGTGAAGGGTCCACTTAGCGCGCGAACCGCGCCACTACTCTTTGGGGAGCCCATTCGTCTCGCGAAAGACCTCCCGCAACATGATCCTCTTTATCGTCGTTATCGCGCTCGGTTGGCTGGGATTCGCTGTCTGGTGGGGCCGCAACAGACTCAGCACTCAGCGTAGCCTTGCCTATGCACCAAACTCCTACGGGTTAGCGAGTTCGGGCATCTTCGCCGTGCCACAAACCGAACACATGGCCCGTCTGCGACGCCAGCAGGTGCTATCAGTCCTGGTGGGGTTTACCATCCTCACCCTCATCATGACCCGTCTATGGTCGTTGGTGTGGGTGCTGCAGATCGCCGCCGACATCGCGCTCATTGCCTTTGCAGTGGCGTGGTACGCCCGCTCGAATCCGCGCTCGACGGTCGCAGGGGATTTGATGTTCGAGGACGACGAACTCGTGGAGGACGAACTCTTGGAGGGAAATTCCCGGGAGTACGAGCCACAGTTCGCCGACGCCTCAGCTGTTGGACCGGTCCGATTCCATGAAGACGAAGACGACCTAGAGGTCGATCACGAAGTCGACCGCGAACCGGTCGGAGCGCACTTCTAGCCCGTGAGGGAAATCGACTACGGTGAGGGCCATGTTCCGTCACGTAGTCATGATGAAGCTCCAAGAGACCTCGACTGACGCCGACCTCACGGCGATCATCGACGGACTGAGTACGTTGCCAGCGCTCGTTCCCGAAATCCTGTCGTATTCGATCGGTCGCGATCTCGATGTGCAGGAGGGGAGCTACGACCTCGTGATCGTGGCCGACTTCGAGGATCGGGCGGCGTTTGACGCGTACAACGCGAACCAAGACCACCTGGACGTGATCGGTACCCAGATTAAGCCCCACATGGCCCAGCGTTCAGCAGTGCAGTACACGCTCGACTAGAGCACTACTTCGTGAGACGGGTTTTGGGGAGTAGCGCTGTGGCTACTCGATGCGCTCGAGGAGCTCCATCTTGGCGTCTTCGAGTTCTTCATCGTCGAGTTCACCACGCTGATGCATGCGTTGGATCGTCTCGGTCATCGACATCAACTCTGGAGCCGATAGGCGACCCTTGCCGGCGAAGAGACGCTCGACAGTCGACATGTTCTCAAGCTCTTCGGGGTCGATCTTCGGATCTTCCACCGGCTCGGGCTCTGGAGCTGGCGTTGCGTTGCCGCTGATGCGGGCCGCTTGCTTCTCCGCCTTCTTTGCTGCCTTTGCCCGCTCCCGTTGGAGCTTCGCGAACGTGGTGCGTTGCTTTGCCATGTCGATGCATCCCTTCGATCTGTTATGCCTGCCTACGCGCGAACTCGATATTGGGGGGTGAGTCCACGGAAGGGCCAGAATCTCCGCACTGAACATCGATTCAGCGGAGAACAAGGTGCTACCCACCATAGAGACTCCCGAGGCGTTTCGTGGGACCAAATGGTGTGACAGAAGTAAACAAATTGTAGGAATCCACAGTCGTTGGGCCATACGAATGGCCTAACGACTAGCGAAGTAGGTCCTTTGAACTAGCTGGGAACGAGTAGTTACTTTGATACACGCACATGCCGAACGGCGTCTACTTGTCACCTTTCGCCGCCGTCGAGCTCGGTGCTGACCTGTCGTCGGGGCCTATCCGTTGCGTCGGCGGTTGAACATGACGGTCGCGGTTTTGATCGGGCTTACCAACGCTGGTCGCACGTCTCGGCGATCGAAGACCGCCAGGGAGATCGGTGCACGTAAGGAACGCAACCATGCCGATAGTGCACCTAGGGATCGGATACTTTTCACGGTTGACGCCGCGTCGGTTGCAAGACGCACCCAGCGGACTCCCGGCCGTGCGGCCACTACTGGTATCTCGCGCCCGGCGGCGAGCTGAAAGAGTAGCCACGGAAAGTCAACGCCGGCATCTGAGCAAAGCGAAATCCAACCCCACGCTCGCGTGTTGACATCGAGCAGGAGCGAACGGCCGTCGACTGTTTGTTTGAACTCGAGTTCGGCAATGCCGGTGAAGTTGAGCCGTTCGATCAACCGTTCAGCCGCCAGTGCGCGCTCATCATCGGGCGCAATCGTTTCGACAAAGGTGCTCGCCCGCCCAAAGTCGGCCGGCCACTGCCGGGTACGCCGCGCGTGCACTGAGGTAAGAATCTTGCCGGCGCGTGCAAGCACTGCAACCGAGAATTGCTGATCCCCTCCTCCGGGAACCCATTCCTGCAGCATCAGCGCGTCAGCTGGCTCATATGACATCGCTACGCCGAACTTCTCTTCAAGATCGGCTTGGTCCGTGGCGAGCCACGCCTTGTCGTTGGTGAGTGGGTTCGCTGCTTTCTTAAACGCCGGCTTGATAACGACGGGGAAGTCGCCATCGAAGGACTCGACTGCCGTGAGCGAACCGGGTGTGATCATCCACGGCCGATCGACTTCGGTCTCATCGGCGATGTCGTGGAGTCGGCGCTTGTCGTTCGCGAGAAGGAATTCATCGAGCGTGGAGGTGGTCAGGGTGAACACTTTGCTGAGCTCGGCGTGGTGACGGGCAATGAAGTGTGCCTCGTCGTCGTGGGTCGGGATCAGCACCCAGCCAGCGCGATCAGCGCGACGCCCAATGGCCAACAAGTGCTCAAGGCGCTCGGTATCAAGGCGGTCGGTATTCGGGCGCTCGGAATGACGTTCCTCCATATCGGTGGTGGCGGTTTTGGGTGCAGCCGAGACGGGCCACTGCGAAACCTCTGTTACGTAACTCGATTCGCACGCCAGTGAATGGTCGTCTGTACAAACGAGATGCACCGGCACTTTCCTGCGCCCGAGGCCGCGGACGACAGCGAGGCCCCGATAGCTCGCGCCGGTAACGACGGCACCAAGCACAGTGGAATCGCGCTGGATTTCCGCGGACATTACTTCACCCCGATCGTGGCCGCGATCGTTCTTCCTGCGAAGCGTGTCCCGGAAACAAAGCGCATCAGCGGCCCGTATGTGCCGGCGGCCATTGCGCCGACGAAATGCAGACCGGGGACGCTTGACACAAAGCCGTTATTGAGGACGGGAAGCCCATCGTTATCGACAGCAATAGCTGATCGAAGCTGTTCGTCGAGCAGCAACTGGGTCGATACCCGGGGGCGGTATCCGGTTCCCAAGACGACGTGGTCCACAGTGATTTCGCGCCCCTTGTCGGTGAGTAGCCGCACCTCTCCGCCGTAAACGTTCGCCTCGACTGCTCGTTCTCCTTCCGAGATCGCTATGCCAGAAGAACGTGGGAGCAGCCAGCCCGACGCAGCGGGCCGGATGGACCGCTCGGCGATTGGGATGCGCAGGCGTTCGGGAAGCCGACTAAACAGGCCCGGCCTCGCAACGATCTGGCTGAGGCCGGGAGGACCGACGTCGGTTGAGGCATACAGCATCCGATGTACCCAATCGGGCGCCTTGTGTAGCCAACCACTACGGGTCAACCAGTGGATTGCTTGACGGCGCGCCAGGATCTGTACGTCGGCGCCCGCTTCGTGGAGCAGGACCGCAGTCTCGATCGCGCTTTGGCCAGACCCGACGACGAGCACGCGGTCATTCGCGAACTGATCGGTGTGGCGAATTTTGACGGCGTGGGTGACCCACTCCGGGTCGAGTTCGTCGAATGGTGCGGGATGCCACTCCGTTCCTGACAGGCCAGTCGCCATCACGACGTTCTCGGCGTGGAGTACCTCGCCGTCGTCGAGCGTGACGTCGAAGCCGTCGGTCGATTGTGAAACGAGTGTGACGGCGCGTTCATCGACACCTGGGACAGCGTTCTGCTGGAACCATTCGCCGTAGCTGACGAACTCGGTTCCCTGGATCGGCTTTGAAATCTTGTGGTCGATGTGTGACTGGTGATCGTTGAGCGAGAACCGCTCCTCCGGGTGAGCAATCGATGACGCTCCGAAGGACGATCGCAGGTGCATGCCTTTGGGCATGCACTCTTTCCAGAAGGAGAGTGGCCGGCCGAATGTCATTGTTGGCACGCCAGCGTGAGTGAGGTGGCAAGCAACGGTGAGCCCGTACGGGCCAGCGCCGACCACGATCGTATTCGTCTGTTGCTGAGTATCGACCGGGTCAGGTGTTATCTGCTGGGTCTCGGTCACCAGTGACTACGCGATATCCCGTGGCGGCGCAACGGAGTTCTGGTCGACAGCAATGTTGTCGAGGGCAGTGTTGTCGAGAGCGATGTTAATGCCGTTCACGACCTTGGCGAGGTTGGCTCGGGCCTCGAGCTGGGCATCGACGAGGTTGGTTAACCGCGCCTCTGCATCGGAAAGAACTTGATCGATCTCGGCTCGCTGCTCGGCTGCGTAATCATCGGCCGATTGCCGGGTGGCCGAGGCGTACGCTTCGGCCTCGGCACGAATATGTGCAGCGTGCTCTTCGGTACGCGTAATGAGTGCCGATGTTGCCCATTCGTGCTCCAACCGCTCGGATTCGACCTCGGCGCGATATTGATCGGCGAGCACCCTCATCTGATCGATTTCGGAGCGGACCAGATCCAGGGTGGTCGATGGTGCTGTGTTAAAGGTGTGTGGATCTTGCGGGGGGTTCGTCATTGTTGGCCTGTCTTCTCGGGGTTGTGCCTGAGATCACGTTGTTCCATTTCGGCAGTCGGTATACCCCCAGCTCGGCGTGGAACAGGGTTTTTGTGACCTCAACCCCAAAGATACGCACGCAAAGTGATGCGATACAAACTAAAGATACGCAGCGTGATATTTTTCACTCATCCATATTGTGAGCGCGATTTGTATTTGCCGGGACTGTGGGTTTAGGCTGAGATTCTTCACGGTGCGTGGGTGCGGGCCATCATGGTTCCGTAACGCCGTAGGACCGCAATAACGCCGTCGAACCGCAACGTCGCAGAACCGCAGCCTCGCTGCGGAACTGAGGGAGAGGACCTCCGACCATGTCCCAAGAACAACTCGTGATCGTGGGCGTCGTCGCCCTCAATCTCGTACTGCTCATCTTGTTAATCACTGCCTATCGCCTGATCGCGGCAAGGACAAAGCCGCAAAATGCACAGTCGATACA
>CAZBTI010000003.1:37235-43602 GCA_964494395.1 uncultured Acidimicrobiales bacterium
CAGTCGATACAAGAGGAGTCGCAACACGCGCAATCACTAACCGCGGAGCAAGTGCAACAAGCTCCAAACACTCTTACGGGTTCCCCTACAGAGGCCGAGGAGATCCGAAGTCTCGAGGCGCTATTCGCGCACGACAGTTGGCCCGCTGAGCGGTCCCTCCTAGGTGATCAGTACCTCGCCCCCGGAGTTGATGGAGTTAAGGAATAAAGCCATGTGTGGAATATCCGGTATTCACCGGAGAGCGAATAGCGAAGTTGATCACGCGCTTCTTCAAAGAATGGCCGATTCTATCTTGCATAGGGGTCCCGATGATTCGGGCTTCCTGCAGCTTCCCGGAATAGGTTTCGCCTTTCGGCGTCTATCGATCATCGATCTAGAGGGCGGCGATCAACCCATTTCCGGCTGCGGCGGTGGAGTTATCGTCCAGGGCAACGGCGAAATCTACAACTTTCGTGAACTACGCCGCGAGCTCGAAGGGCTCGGGCACCGGTTCTCCACGAACTCCGACGTCGAAGTCATCGTCCATGGGTACGAAGAGTGGGGAGTCGACGTTGTTCACCATTTGAACGGCATGTTCGGCTTCGCCATTTGGGACAGCTCGCTGCGACGCCTCGTCGTGGCGCGAGATCACCTCGGCATCAAACCGCTCTACTACCGCGAGACCAACGATGGCGTCCGGTTCGGATCAGAGATGCGCGCAATCTTGGCCGATCCAACGTTGGGTCGAGAGCTCGACCACGACGCGCTTCGACTGTTCTTGCACTTTGGGTACACACCGTCACCGCACACGCTGGTCAAGGGAGTGAAGAAGCTCGCCCCCGGCCATCTCTTCATCTCCGATGAGAGCGGGCTCAAGGTCACGAGATACTGGAACCCTCGACCGAAGATCGACCACGACATCACGCTCGACGAGGCGACCGAAGAGTACCAGCGACTCGTCTCCGAAGCGGTAAAGCGCCAGATGGTAAGCGATGTGCCCATCGGGATCCTCCTTTCCGGTGGCGTCGACTCGGCCATGATTCTCGAAGCAGCGAGTAACGAGGGCGGTCAACAGCTTCAGACGTTCACCGTGGGCTTCGAAGATCAGTTTGACCACGACGAATCAGATGATGCCGCCGAAACGGCGAGGCTCTTGGGTGCAGAACACCACAAGATTACCTTGGCCGAATCCGATTTCGGGTCCGTTGTCGAACAGACACTCTGGCACCTCGAAGAACCTGTTCTTTCGCAGAGCACGTTTGCGTACCACCTGATGACCCGAGAGGTCCGGCGCCACCTCAAAGTAGTGCTGACCGGTCAGGGAGCAGACGAGCCATGGGCTGGCTATGACCGCTACATCGGTGAGCGATACGGTGGCGCTGCACGGATGCTCTTCCGCTCGTCGGCCGTGCAAGCTGCGTCGAACAAACTCTCTATGGGCCCTCGCCTCGGTCGGGCTGTTGCATCGCTCGGGGAATCCGATCCCGTTAAGCGGTTCGCAGCCATTCATCAAGTCTTCTCGCCCGAGGAAATTCGCACTGCGGCCCGAGGCGACCTCCAACAGTCCAATGCCACCGCCGAGGACGCGATCCGTTACTGGCAGGCGCCGGTCAGCCACCTCGACCAGTTCAGTCAGCTCCTCCACGTCGACACCCGAATGTCTTTGCCGGACGATTTGCTGCTGTATGGCGACAAGCTGTCGATGTCCAACTCGGTCGAGGCAAGGGTGCCCTTTCTCGACCTCGAGCTCATCAACTTCGTCGAGACACTGCCGCCGAGCTTCAAGCTTCGCGGGCGTACCGGAAAGTACGTGCACAAACGTGCGGCGGAGCGGGCACTTCCGCGTGAGATTGTCCGTCGCCCAAAGAAGGGGTTTGCCACCCCGGTCGATAAGTGGTTCGCGCAAAATTTCGCACCAGCTCTCGAACGGGCGGTGCTCGGCGAGGGATCGTTGTGCTTGGAGGTACTGGATCGATCCGTGCTGTCCAATCTCATCAACGATCACGTTTCAGGCAAACAAAACCATCGGCGGCAACTCACCACCTTGCTTTCTCTTGAGCTTGCAGGGCGTCAACTTCTTGGCCAGTCGGAGTCTTCAGACATCGCTGAGCCGTTTCTAAACAGTGGAGCATTTTCATGAACATTGCAGTATTCGGTCTGGGCTACGTAGGGACGGTTACCGCCGCCTGCTTTAGCCACCTCGGCCACACGACGATCGGCGTCGACACCGATCCGGTCAAGGTCGACCTCCTCAATTCGGGAAACAGCCCGGTCCTCGAACCGGGCGTTCCGGAGATGTTGGATGCCGGTGCCGCCGATGGCCGTATCACCGCCACCACGTCAGCTAATGACGCGGTTCATGCGAGCGACATCTCCATGATCTGCGTCGGTACCCCAAGTCACGCCAATGGCGGTATCGAGCTGGCCTACATCGAGGGTGTATGCAAAGACATTGGCGTTGCTCTTCGAGATTCCGACCAACCTCATCACACCGTCGTTATCCGATCCACGGTGCTCCCAGGAACTGCAGCTCGCGCTGCAGAGATTCTGGCTGAGTCGAGCGGCCGGACAGAGGGCGACGGTTTCAGCGTTGCGGTGAACCCCGAGTTCCTTCGCGAGGGACAAGGCGTTGCCGACTTCCTGGAACCATCGCTGATCCTCGTTGGAGCTGACGACGAAGCAACCGGAGACCTCCTCATCGGCCTCTACGACGGTATCGAGGCAAAGCGCTTGGTCGAAGGTGTCCGGACTGCAGAGATGGTCAAGTACGCCAACAACAGCTGGCACGCCGCAAAGGTGACGTTCGCCAACGAGATCGGCATCGTGGCCCAAGCTCTCGAACTCGATGGCCCGCGGGTCATGGAAATTCTCTGCCAAGACACCAAGCTGAACACCTCGGCTGCGTACCTCCGGCCGGGCTTCGCCTTCGGCGGCTCGTGCCTTCCGAAAGATGTTCGCGCAATCACCCACGCTGCTCGGAGCGTGGATGTCGCCACCCCACTTCTGTCGAGCCTGTTGATGAGCAACACCATCCAGGTCCAGCGGGTTGTTGACCGAATCATCGAACTCGAACCCGCATCGGTTGGGTTCGTGGGCCTCGCGTTCAAGTCCGGTACCGATGACCTTCGGGAAAGCCCGATCGTCGAGGTCACCGAACGCTTGGTCGGCAAGGGCTTTGACTGCTCTATCTTCGATCCTGACATCAGCCTGCCAGATCTCATCGGTGAGAATCGCATGTTCATCCTTAGCGAGATCCCACATCTGCACAAGATGTTGGCCGACGACCCAGCGGACGTCATCAACAACAGCTCTGTTCTCGTCGTATCCAAGTCGAGCCCCGAGATCGACGCGCTCATCGCGAACCGTCCCGCCGGTACCCATGTCATCGACCTCACTGGAATGTCCGCCGACGCACGCGTTGGCTCGTACGAAGGAGTTGCCTGGTGACAAAACCTCACGCACTACTGCTCGTCGAAAACGCTCCGGTCCCACTCGACCGTCGCGTGTGGAACGAGGCGCGAGAACTTGAGCGCAATGGCTTCCGAGTGACCATTATCTCTCCGAAGAACAAGAAGGTCGGCCTGACCAAGTCGCGCGAAACGCTCGAGGGAGTCGACATCATCCGATTCCCAATGCCGTTCGGCGGCGCAAAGAAGACCGACTTCATCGCCGAGTACAGCTGGGCTCTCGTGGCGTGTTACTTCCATGCCTTGCGACTGTTCGCAAAGGACAAATTTCAGATCATCCACGTGGCGAATCCGCCGGACATTTTTTTCGGCCTCAAATGGATCCTCGGCCCACTCGGGGTCAAGTTCATTTTCGACCAACACGACCTCAGCCCTGAGACCTACCAGAGCAAGTTCGACGAAGAACGTAAGGATCTCGTCGCGCGCGTTCTTGGCTGGATGGAGAAGCGAAGCTACAACGCAGCCGATGCGGTCATCGTGACGAACGAGTCGTACCGAGAGCGCGCTGTTGGGCGCGGTCGCCAGGCAGATGATTCGGTGTTCACCGTTCGAAACAGCCCCGACACGCGGTTGTTTCACCCTCGCCCAGCGAAGCCAGAGCTCAAGGGTGACTTTGAGTCTTTGGTCGTCTTCGTTGGAACCATGGGATATCAAGACGGCGTACACACGCTACTTGAGGCCGCCAACCACGTGCGCAAGGACATGGGACGCGAGGACATTGGTTTCGTCATTATGGGAACCGGCGATTCGTGGGATTCGCTTCAGCAGCTCCACAAAGACCTCGAGCTTGGCGAAGGCGTTCGCTTCCTTGGTTATGTGTCCGACGAGGTCATGCTCGACTACTTGGCTTCGGCCGACGTAGGCGCTGCACCAGATCTGGACAGCCCGCTCAATGCAATCTCCACAATGATCAAAACAATGGACTACATGGCAATGGGATTGCCGCTCGTCAGCTTTGATCTCAAGGAGGCGAACGTGTCGGCGGGCGACGCTGCTCTCTACGCGCGTGACCATTCGGCACAAGCGTTCGGCGACGCCATCATCGAGCTCATCGATGACCCAGAGGCTCGCAAGCAGATGGCCGAGATTGGCCAAGCGCGAATTGCGGGACCGTTGAGCTGGAACCACAGCGCGAGCAACCTCCTCGCCGCATACGAACACTCCCTCGGGTACGGAGTAGCCGTCGAAGGTAGCGCGGTGATTCGCCCGCTCGAAGGTCAAAGCTGATGAACCCCCGCCCTAAGGTGTGGCTGCTGTGCCTCCTCTTCGTGTTCTTCGCTGCGGCGTGCACGAGTGAGAACATCGCCGGTGACGTCGGGGTAGGCGACTCGGGTCCTCCCGAAACGCTGCCAGGTCCTCCCGTAACACTGCCAGCTGCCGAACGAGCGGGAACAGACAACGGAGCTGATGGCTCGACCGATGGCGCGCCTATTGACTCGGTCGCACCAGGCGTGCTGCCGGTGTCGGTCGAAGACTTGCAACCCATCTGGACCTCGTCGGGGGCGCAACGTACCTCGCCCACCACTCAATTCGATGTGACTGATTTCGGCGCAGTCCCAGACGATGGACAATCCGACTCGGCGGCCTTCTTGGAAGCGGTTCAGCAAGCTCGACAAGGCGGCGGGGTCATAAACATCCCATCGGGGACCTTCCAACTGACCGAGACTCTTCGCCTTCGTTCGAACATCACGTTGCGCGGGGCAGGACCTGATACGAGGTTGGAATTCGACCTAAACGATCAATCGGGCATTGCCATCCAGGCCGAAGGCGAGGGCAATAACTCGCTCTGGACCGACCTAACCGAGGTAGCTGAAGCTGGCACCACGACGCTGTCCGTTTCGAACAGCGGCGAGTTTTCTGTCGGCGACATCATCGAGCTCGAGCAAGTCAACGTCGAAGAAATGACGTCGAGGCCCGAGTGGATCGTCGAGTGGGGCGAGGGTTCCGAGGGAGAATTGGCTCGGGTCGCGGCGGTTGCTCCTGGCGTCGTCGAACTCTCGAGCCCGCTCGTTTCGACCTATGCCGCAGATCGCAACGCACGGGTTCGACCTTTGGAAGCCGTCCGCAACGTCGGTGTTGAGTCGCTCTACCTCAGCCGCCTCGATAGTGGCTACGGCCATTCGATCGGCTTCCGATACGCAGCAGATGTCTGGGTAACCGATGTCGTCAGCGAAGTTACGACTCGGGCCCATGTCGGGCTCGACCAAGTTCTTGACTGCTCGATCGAGGACTCGGTGTTCCACGATGCTGACGACTTCGGCGATGGAGGCCGAGCCTACGGCCTGAGCCTCGCACGCCACACCACGTCGTGCCTGATCACGAACAACACCCTCTATGACCTGCGCCACGCGATCATCATTCAGCTCGGTGCAAGCGGAAATGTCGTTGCCTACAACCACGCTCGGGGGTCGGCGGGCTATGTGGATCGTCAGCCACGAGCCGACCTCTCGCTTCACGGCCATTGGCCCCAGCGCAACCTCTTCGAAGGCAACGTGTTTGACCGTGTTGTGCTTGCAGATTGGTGGGGTCCATCGGGTCCGACAAACACCCTGCTGCGCAACTGCGTTTTCGATTCGCTACGCGTCGCAGAGTTCTCGAACGATCAGGTTCTCCTTCAGAACCGCGTGGGTTCTGGTGGGTTCACGATCGAAAACGACATCACCGGGACCGTTCTTTCAAACAACGTCGTAGAGGGCGAAGTCGACGGATTGGGTCAGGCGGAGATCGCCGAGATCCCGGCCGTCCCGGAATCGCTTTGGGCAACCGAAGTGCCCGAGTTCTTGGCTGATGCGCAGTGGCCTCCGATCAACCCGACGTCAGGGGAGTCATCGGGGTGTGCAATACCGGCTGGGGAACGCTCACCTCTGGGATCGCAATGAACTAGCTGAACACGATCCAGACAATCAATACAGACAATCAAT
>CAZBTI010000003.1:43702-63628 GCA_964494395.1 uncultured Acidimicrobiales bacterium
CAGACAATCAATTCAGATAATGCGGAACACAAATTCAAAAAAGACACATTCAAAGACCTTGCTAGCGGAGCAACGACATGCAATCAGGAAAGCAACGTGAAAAACATGGCTACTAATGAAAACGGAAAGTCTCAACTTCGAGTCGGGGTTGTCGGCTGTGGATACTGGGGATCGAAGCACGTACGCGTGTTGTCCTCAATGCCCGGGATAGAGGTATCGGTCATCGACCGTGACAAGAACCGGCGGGATTCTATGATGGCCAACTACCCGGTTGCGCATGCCGCAGAAGAGCTGTCCGATATTGTCGGTGACCTCGATGCGGTAGTCATTGCGACATCGCCAACAACCCACTACTCGTTGGCACATACTGCCCTGAGCGCTGGCCTTCATACCCTCGTCGAGAAGCCACTCACCACGAACGTCGAGGACGGCGAACGGTTGGTCGAGTTGGCCGACGAGAAAGACCTCCGACTGATGGTTGGTCACACCTTCGAGTACAACGCAGCGGTATGGAGCCTCAAAGACATCATTGGACAGGAAGCGTTCGGTCGGGTCCGTTACATCAACTCCGCCAGGCTCAACCTTGGCCTCTACCAGCCAGATGTCGACGTGTTGTGGGACCTTGCGCCCCACGACATCTCGATCATCAACCACGTCCTCGACTCATCTCCGACCAGCGTCTTGGCATGGGGACTCGAACTCATGGGCGACAAGGCCGACGTTGCCTACCTGTCGATGCGTTACGAAGAGCTCGATGTGAGCGCAAAGATCCACGTCAGCTGGCTCGACCCAATGAAGGTGCGTCGCACCACCGTGGTGGGAGAGAACGAGATGGCGGTCTACGACGATATGGCTGAAGAACGCATACGTATTTACGACAAGGGAATCAAGCCAATCGACTTCAGCTCTGCCGATGTTGGCGGCTACCCACTGTCCTACCGCAATGGCGACATTGTCTCGCCGTTCATCGATTTCAAAGAACCGCTCCAGCTCGAGCTGACGAACTTTGTCGATTGCATCTGGACTGGTGAAACACCAAAGACCTCTGGCCGCAACGGCCTCGATGTCGTGAAGGTTCTCTGTGCTGCAGAGAAGTCATTGGAGACCGGTGGCTGGGTCGACGTTGAGTCCGACACGGCGATCCTCGATCTTCGAGACCGCACACTCCCCGAGACCGCTACCTCGTCGCCAGTGGCGACTCACTGAAGGAACGAACAAGTGACGAACGATATGAATACTCACGAACCCATCCGGTTCCTCGATCTCGCCGCGACGCACGCTGAAGTCCGTCCAGCGCTCGAAGAAATCTGGGAAGAAACAATGAACTCGAATGGGTTCATTGGTGGCAACCACCTCGAAGCATTCGAGAGTGAGTTCGCTGACTACTGCCAATCAACACATTGCATTGGTGTTGCCAACGGTACCGACGCATTGGAGCTCATTCTCCGGGGTCTGTCGATTCAGCCTGGCGATGAAGTCATCGTTCCCACCAACACCTTTATCGCCACCGCAGAGGCCGTGGTCAACTTGGGGGCAACGCCGATATTTGTCGACGTAGACCCGTTGACCGCGCTCATCACGGCCGAGCACATTCGCGCCGCAATCACACCTCGAACCGTTGCGGTCATGGTCGTGCACCTCTACGGCCAAATGGCAAATATGGACGAAATTCTCGCCGTCACTGACGCTGCTGGAATTGCGCTCATTGAGGACTCTGCTCAAGCCCACGGTGCAACCTGGAACGGTAAGCGTGCCGGGTCGTTCGGCGTCGCCGCTGGCTTTAGTTTCTACCCAGGGAAGAACTTGGGAGCGTTGGGCGATGGTGGCGCAGTCACGACTTCAGACGCAGACCTGGCCGAGCGAGTGCGCTCGATTGCAAACCATGGCCGCTCGCTGGAATCTCGTTACCACCACGACATCGTTGGCAGAAACTCTCGGCTCGATGGCCTTCAGGCTGCGGCGCTTAGAATCAAGTTGGCCGAGCTAGACCGTTGGAATCAACAACGTCGAAGTGTCGCCAAGTTCTACAACGCGATGCTCCCAGAGCGTTTCGTCCCGTACATCGAGGCACCTCTCGCCGAGAGCGTCTACCACCTCTTCGTCGTCCAAACGGTCGATGAATCCCGTGACGTTGTCGGTGCCCGACTCGGCGATGCCAACATTGGATGGGGCATTCACTATCCGGTGCCGTGCCATCGCCAAAAGCCATTCGTGACGGACACGACGCCCGACTTCGAGGTCGCCGATACGCAGGCACCGCTCATCTTGTCGCTGCCAATGCATCCGCACATCTCCGAACAAGAAGTTGAGCGCGTGTGCGCAGTGTTGGATAGCGACCGCTTAGGGCACCAGAAAGGTGAGTAACGATGGTCGCTGTTGCTGAACCAACGATTGACGTCCTAGAAGACTCGCGGCCTCCGTGGCCGGTTGTCCTTGGCGCGGCTCTCGTTGGGTTCGTCATCGTCGTTCTCGCTGTCCAGGCCTCCGTCTTTGCTGAATTTGCAAAGGAAGAGGTCTGGTCCGCGAGGAGCGAAGTCGAGTTCCGGGATCCAAATCTGCTTCCCGAGACGGTCGCCCTGACCTTTCAAAGCCCCTCGCTTTGGGCTCCGGTCGCCGAGTCCGAAGGAATCACCGAAGAAGACTTCCTCAAAAACTATTTCGTCGCCGTTGCAGGCGGCGGCACGCAGATCGTGAGCCTCACGTTCGAGGACGAGGATGCTGATCGAGCAGTTCGGGTCTTGCGCGGAATCGTTGGAGGTTACTTCACCCTGTTCCAGTCCGATGTAGGGGTCGAGCAGTCGACCTTGCTGGCGGACCACCTCGCTGCGCTCGAAGTGCTCGAGAACGACTTGGAGACTTCGCTTCAAGACACCACCGGGTTGGCGCGGTCGGTCCAGATTGACCAACAGAACCAACTCACGAGAGTGCGACAACAGATCACGAGTGTTCTCTTTCGCCTCGATCAACGCGAAACTGAACTCTTTGGCGTTGGGAGCGTTGCGCCCCGGTTGGTGACCGATGCGTTCGTTGCTGCCGATCCTGTTGTACCTAATCCTGCAAGGGCTGGGGTCTTTGGTATTGCCGGGGGCGGACTTGTTGCGTTGCTCGCGATCTACCTGGTCTTCCACCTCACCGCACAACCAGTGGCTGCCCAACCGGGGCTGGGTGGAGCCACGCACGGCGGGCCCGACGATACGGGTCATCGAAAAGCCGGGCGGTTCTCGCGGCCTAGGAAGCGCTCGATTGGGCGGACGAGGTTCCGTGCGGTCAAGCGAGCTTTCGACACAACAATTTCGGGCCTTGGCCTTTTGGTGCTCTCTCCACTGCTTCTCGTGATTGCATTGGCGGTCGCTCTCACCTCGCGTGGTCCAGTCATCTATAAGCAAGAGCGAATCGGTCGTGACGGGCAAATCTTCCGGATGTACAAATTTCGGACGATGAAGCAGAACAACGACGATTCTGAGCATCGCGCCTTCGTTGCCCAGCAGCTGGCGAACAAGGATGCGAAGCCTGCAGCTGACGGCACATTCAAACTGAAAGACAACAGGGTTACCTTCGTTGGGGGGTTCCTTCGCCGGTTCAGCCTCGATGAGCTACCACAACTCTGGAACGTGTTCCGCGGGGACATGGCTTTGGTCGGTCCACGACCTCCAATTCCGTGGGAGTGGGAGCTCTTCACCGAGGAACAGCAACAGCGGGCGCTTACCCGCCCGGGCTGCACGGGGCTTTGGCAAGTATCGGGCAGAAACAAGCTCTCTTCCCAAGAAATGCTCGATCTCGATGTTCGATATGTCCGTGAATGGTCACTATTCGCGGACTTCAGAATTTTGTTGAAAACACCAGTCGCCGTCTTTAGGGGTGACGGTGCTCGATAAACCACTACGTTCCGGATCTACGGGTTCTGGAACACAAGGAGTCAGTGCTATGGAATCTGACGAGCTAGCAATGGACAGGTTTGCCGATCTAACGGTCGATCCGGGAGTCCTTCTCGACTACCAGTCCGCTCGAGGAGAAAACGATCCGCTACAGCTCGGTGCCGGAGCGACGGTCCGAAGTAACACGGTGCTGTACAGCGGCTCAAAGATCGGTGACAATTTCGCCACAGGCCACAACGTCATCGTCAGAGAAGAGTGCGTCCTTGGCAACGACGTATCGATCTGGAGCAACAGCATCATCGACTACGGGTGCCACATTGCCGACGACGTCAAGATCCACAGCAACTGTTACGTTGCGCAATTCACAACCATTGGTCCCGGAGCGTTTTTGGCTCCAGGCGTCTCGGTTGCGAACGACCTCTATCCCGGCGTCGAAGCGTCCGCTGCGGTGATGGCTGGACCCGTTATTGGAGCCGGCGCTCAGATCGGTGTCGGTGCTCGAATTCTTCCGTACGTCCGCATTGGAGAGGGAGCGTTGATCGGCACGGGAGCCGTCGTGACGCGCGACGTTCCGTCTGGCATGGTGGCTGTAGGAAATCCGGCTGTAGTAACCAAACCGGTCAGTGATCTCCAACCAATTCATGATCGCCTAGTTCTCGATGGCGAACGCTTCCGTATCAGCAAATCAGATACATCCCCCCAACCCAGTGAGGATCAATCGTGAAAACCCTTCAACGTACGCGGTCAAAAGCGAGAAGACGAGAGCCGCAACAGAGCCTGCAACTAGGCGAGTCAACCGTCCCTGAAGCGTCCGGTTTTGTTAAGTACACCGAAACACCCTCGCCGAAACCTGCAGGCCGAAAGATCCTCGGTTTCGCGATTCTCGCTCTCGTACTCGGCGGCATCGGCGCCCAAATCGGGTATTTCGGTGCGAGCGCATTCGACGAGGAGTGGCAGGCGCGAGCCGAGGTTCAGTACCGCGGCTCTGCGTGGACCGAGACCCAGAACATTGCAGTACAGAGCCGGTCGATTGCCCAACCGGTCGCCAACAATTTCGGTATTCCGATCAAGGACTTTGAAGAAGACCTCGAAGCCGGGCTTGTCTCAGGCACCCAAATTGTTCGTATCGACTTCACGAGCACTGACCCCCAAGAGGCCGCTGCGATCGTTGATGCGCTTGCGGTTGGCTACATCGCAGAAGTTTCGGAGATCCAACCCCCTCAGGGTCGTGAGATTCTTGAGGAGGAGATCGTGGACCTTCGCGAGCAATTGGCGAACGCAGAAGCTGACCTTGTCGTATTTTCACAAGATGACTCGACTGCGGGTGAGGTTCAGCAGCAGGTGACGCAGTCGTTGATCAGCTCGCTTCGAGCCAGAATCGACGATTTCGAACTGCGTATTCTCGACGGCGAGCTAACCGAGCTCGACTCGTCAGAGAACGGTGTTCCCTTCGTCGTTACGGCACCGTTCGTCTTTGAGGACGCCGTCTTCCCACGGCCGAAGCTCATGGCCGCAGTCGGGGGAGTTGCGGGCGTCGTGCTTGCCTCCATGGCGCTCCTCATCTATTGGAACGTCCTGTCGTGGCGCAGATCTTCAACTGTTGGTTCTTTGTGAAAGTTAGGCGCGATTCAACTGTTGTCGGGGACTCCGCGTCAACAGCGATTTGGAGCCTCGTTTCGCGTGGGTCAGGTTTCGGACGGGTTGTTTTGGTCGGTGCGATTCTTGGACCAAGTTTCGTCGGAAACGTGTTCCAGCTGGCGAACCAGCTTCCGTGGATCGTGTTCGAGGTGGCAATAGGTGCGCTCTTAAGTGCACTGTTGATACCCGCACTGATCTCTCATATCACCGCGGGCGATACTGAAGCGACCGAGCGCATGGCCGGTGGCCTCCTCGGAATCGTCCTTGTGGCGTTTTCGTTGTTGGCCGGGCTTGTCGCCATCCTGGCCGAACCGATTGCCCAGCTGTTTGCGCTACCGGTAACCGACGCCAGCACCAAAGAACAGTTCGTTTCGGCAGCCGTGCCGCTCGTGTTGCTGACTGCGCCACAGCTGATCGGCTACGGCATAGCTATCACTGCACAATCAGTGCAACAGGCAATGGGATATTTTGCACTCCCGGCTGCGGCGTCCATCGTCGAGAACGTCATCGTCATCGGAACGCTGATCGCCTTCTTTTTCCTCTACGGCACCGGCCTAACGCTTTCCGATATCCAAGGCGAGCAACTGCTTCTCCTCGGCGGCGGCTCGAGCCTCGGCGTTGCCGCCCACGCACTGCTGCAACTGTGGGGAGTGCGCCGCACCGGTCTTCGCCTCCGGCCGAGAGCGGGTTGGCGCGATCCCGAGGTGCGCCAAATCCTCGTCCGGGCGGTTCCAGCGAGCGGTACTGCGCTACTCAACGGTGTGCGACTCTTCGTGCTCTTGGTGGCCTCGAACACCGTTGCGGGCGGAGTCGTTGCAATACAACTCGCCATCAACGTGGTGAACTTCCCAGTCGCCCTTGCGAGCAAGCCGGTCGCATTCGCCCTCCTTCCTCGGCTCTCGGCCTTCTATCAGGACGATCGTCGGGCTCAGTTCAGCGATGCCTACACCCGTGGCGTCAGCCTCTCATCGCTCATGCTCATTCCGGCTGCCTCGGCCACGATCGCGCTCGGCTGGTTCGCAGCCTCAGGCGTGGCCATCGGCGAGATGGGAAGCAGCGAGGGTCGACTCCTGCTCGCCTATGCACTGGTTGGCATCACCGGAGCGATTCTCGGCGAAGGCCTTCATCAGCTCGCCACCGCTGCGGCGTACTCACAAGACGACACCGCTACTCCCTTGCGAAGTCTGTTCCTTCGACTCGGGCTCACGATTGTTGGCATTGCGGTGAGTCTCACCACCCTCGAAGGCGCAAGCGTCGTTCTCGGTATCGCGATCTCGATGAGCGTGGCCGATCTTCTGTCGGCTACGTATCTGCATTGGAGCGTGACGAGTCGACTTGAGGCGATCAGCTACAAGCTGTCGAGTTCGCTCAACGCGACGGCGATCGCTTCGATCACCGCCTTTGGGTTGGCTGGTGCGGCTGCGTTCCTGCTTCGTGAGGCCGATATCACCCAGGCCCAGGGAGCACGGCTTGCCTTTACTGGCGTTGCTGTTGGCCTCGCCATGGTTGCGTTCGTTGCAATGCGCTCGAGGTTCGACAACGAACTACATGCGCTCGTGAAAGATCTTCGGCCATCAGGTGGTGCACAATGACCAATATTGTCAATCACGTCTCACCGACCCCTGAAATCCCTCACTCAGCAGATGCTGCGCAGGTAACAAAGGACGCGGCAGACCTAGATGCTCGGCCCGACACCGTACCGGCACCGGTATCGGACCTCCGTTCGATTCTCGGTCTTGGCCTCTCGAATTTCGTAGTTCCGAGGTCTCTGCGGGTAAAGCTCCTCTTCCTCTTTGGCCCCTTCGCTGCGCTCGTTGCGGGCGGGCTGGTGGCGCTACTCGGTCCGGCTATCGGTGTTGCATTCGTGGCCATGGTCGTCGTCCTCGTCATGGTGTGGAACCATCCACCTATTGCCGGGTACGCAATGATTGCGGGCGCCCCGCTAGTCGTCGGCTTCGGCCGTGACCAGGTGTTGCCACTGCTTCGGCCAAACGAGGCACTTCTCTTTGCTCTTTGTGCACTGCTCGGCATTCGCTGGCTTCTGTACTCGCGACGTATTTCCGTTCGACTCAACCGGATGGACATGGTCATGTTGGCCGTCGTCGTTACCGGGTTTTTGTTGCCCCTACTCATACAGCTCGGCCGGCTACGAGAGGTATCGGCAGATGATGCCTTCTATGCGCTCGTGTTCGTGCGCCTTGGCCTGCTGTACGGAATCGTGCGCCACACCATCAGAACGCCAGGTCAAGTCCGAACAGCCTTGTCGTTCAGCCTTGTTACCGGTGTGTTCCTTGGCACTGTGGGAATCTTCGATTCGCTCAACCTCCTTGGTGCTGCCGAGATACTCAACCCCTACTTCCCGAACGACGGCCCGATCGTCGATGACGGTCGCGGCGCAGCAACAATTGGTAACCCGATTGGCTTCGGCGTGTACATGGCAATGAACGCGCTGATCGCCATTTCCATGTTGCTGGCAAATGAGCGACCCCGCTGGCTTATCGCAATTGCAGCTGTGATCTGCTCGGTGGGCGTGTTTGGCAGCGGACAGATCGGGCCGAGCTTGTCGTTCCTCGTCGGCATCGCTGCTCTCGCCATCTCGACCAAGTCCGTGTTTCGCCTCATACGCATATCGGCTCCGGCGCTGGTAATTGCGCTGTTGGTTGTCGTGCCACTCGGAGAACGGCGGATCAACGGCTTCGACGCCTTTGCGATTTCGGGGGCCAATCGCCAAGCAATCCACGAACAGGGCGGCTCCGATGAAGGACGGAACCTCTTCGAAGCAGACCCTGGCTCGAGCTGGGACGTTCGCTTGTACAACCTCGAGACCTTCTTTCTTCCCGAGTTCCGCGAGACCGCAAACGTTCTGTGGGGTGTCACCCCTCAGGCACGAGTGGCATCTCCCCGAGAAGGCGAAGAGTTCATCTGGATCGAGTCGGGAATTCTGTGGCTGATTTGGACCGGTGGTGTACCGCTCTTCATCACGTGGTTTGGTCTGCTCGGCATCGGCATAGCGACCGCCAGAAAACAGCTGAGGACGGTCCAAGGACCGGTTGGTATCGCCGCGGCTGCGACACTCGGGGCGCTTGCTGTCGTGGGCACCGCAATGGTGTTCGACCCCCATATGACCTTGCGCGGAAGCGCCGACCTGTTGTACCCATTGTTAGCACTGATGATGACTGGGTGGCGGTTGCAAAAACTGAGCGAGCAACCCCGAGGGGATCTCGAGGGTGCGCAAGCACCAGCTCAGACCGAATGGAGAGAGTTATGAATCAAAGATCGTTACGAGCAGTGGACAGTGAGGGTCCCGAAGGACTGACCGACGTGTACGCCCAGTTCATGGAATCGAGCGAGCGGGTTCAAGGACTTCTGCCGAACCTCATCCTCGAGAATCAAACGAATGAGGAGACCATCGCCGCCCTCAATGAGGAACTTCGGATAGCTCGCGAGCGGGAACGAGAGGCACACGACCGCAACGTCGAAACCGAGGAACTTCTTGCCTCGGTCCGTTCGAGCGCAGCCGAAGCAACTGCTGCAACTGCGGCAGCTGATTTGGCGCATCGGGAATCGACCGAGCACCTTCGGGCCCAAGCCGCAGACGCAATTCGACGTATCGACGAATTCCGCCGATTCCAAATCAGCGAACTCGAGTCGGGTCAGCGTCACGAGGATTCAGTTCTCCGTACGGGCTCGCTACCCGCGGTTCCGTCCATCAACTCAACGGACGAACGTGGTGTGCGGGAGCTCATCAAGACCGAAACACAAAAGGCCCAGTATCTCCGCGATGAAGGTGAGTGGGTTGACGAAATCGTCGCTAAGGCAAAGCAGCACACAAATGAACGCAGCGAGCCGCTCCCGTGGGTGAAGTACGACACGCAAGGTCGATCTGCCGTGCTCGTTCTGGATGGCGACAGCTTCGCAGCTTCGGGATGGCCCGATCTTTGGCTGCACGATGCCCGCCGAGAGCTGATTCGCTCCCTCGTGCTGCTCGCTGAGTCGTCGGCGCTACAGATGGACGTGCTGTTGGGGAGTGACGCTGCTCCGGATCTCACTCAAGACCTGCCGCTGAGGGTTCGACTTCGTATCCTTCGCGAGCATGTTCCCATCGACGACACGCTCACGGCGATCTTGGAGACATATTCGGATCAACATAGCTTGATCGTTTCTCCCGACGAGGTGTTCCAACTGCCCGGAACCGCCCCGTTGAAGTTCGCCGACGCCCTCCGGTCCTTGGCCGGCAGTCCACGACGAGCTAACGAATAACGAGCAGACCAGTGGCTGAAATCGTGGACCCTCTCATGGAACAGTCCTGGGATGGGCTCATCGCTGGACGCCCTGGTGCACTCTTCCAGTCGCAGGATTGGATGCGGGTCCTGGCGCAAACCTACGATTTCGACTTTCGGGCGTCGGTAGAGCGCAATAGCTCAGGGGAACTCACGAGCGGACTTCCGTTCGCTTACATCAATGACCTCCGCGGCAAGCGCATTGTCATGTTGCCGTTCAGCGACTTTCTCGTTCCCGCGACCACCGGGGTTGCTCAGTGGCGCTCTCTCGTCCAGCCCCTCATCGATGCTGGGGTTCAGGTGAAGGTTCAGACCTTCCAGGATTCGAACGCGCTTCAGGACGATCGATTTGTGGTAGCCAAAACCTGCAGACATCACTCGATTAGCCTCGACGCCGATATTTCTGAGCTGGTTCGACGATTCAGACCGCTACCTCGACGAAGTATTCGGGCGAGCGAAGCTGCCGGGCTTACGTTCCGGGCGGTTGAGGATCCAGCGCACCTACGAGCGTTCTTCGACCTGCATCTCGGCGTTCGGAAGAATCGGCACCAGCTCCTCGCTCAACCATATGCCCTCTTCGAAAACCTCTGGAAGAGTTTCGTCGAGCAGGGTGCCGGGGCGCTCATTTTAGGCTTCGACGGTGAGGTCGTCGCGGGTGGCTGCCTTCTGCTCGAGTTCGACGGTGTCCTCTATTACAAATTCGCTGCGTCACACCCGGAATACCGATCGGTTGGCGTGAGCCATGCTGCGGTTCATGCTTCGATGATCCACGGGCTCGAACACGGCTGTTCGGCCCTGGATTTGGGTCGCAGTGACATCGGCCAACCCGGCCTCATCGACTTCAAACGACGCTTCGGAGCCGAGGAGTCTGACCTACACTCGCTGACGCTCAAGAACTCACCGCCCGAACAAGGTGTTGAGGCTGCGAGGATTGTTTCGGAAATCACGCGACTGTTCGTGCGGGAAAGCACTCCCGATCAGCTCACCGAGCATGCGGGCGATCTGCTGTACCGACTGTTTGCGTGACGTTCACCCGAGTGGCATAAATGCGGTTTCAGCCGAAAACAGCAAACAGGCCCTGCCTGCGCTGAGCGCAAACAGGACCTGTTCGTGAACCGCCGGCTAGAGCTTTGAGGATGCTTTGACGACGTTGGCTTGCTCGTCGTTACGAAGGTCGATGGCCGATCCATGATCAGAGGCGTACACGGGCTCACCGTGGATGCTGATGTCGAGGCCTTGGAACTCTTCTTCCTCGCTCACACGGAGGCCCATGATGGCCTTCACGAACATCGTGATGATGAAGGTCGCTACGGCCGAGTAGATGATGACCGATCCCATAGCGATGATCTGGCTGATGAGCAGGTCGATGCCGCCGGCTGCGCCGCCGTCGTTGACCTCGAGGCTGGAGAAGAGTCCGAGGAGCAGACCGCCGACGATGCCGCCGACGCCGTGAATGCCGACAACGTCGAGCGAGTCGTCGTAGCCGAGCTTCTCCTTCAACATGACAGCGAAGTAGCAGATCGGTCCAGCGATGAGACCGAAGAGGATGGCCGACGTGGTGGTGACGAAGCCTGCGGCTGGGGTGATCGCAACAAGGCCAGCGACGAGACCAGAAGCAGTGCCGAGAAGAGTGGCCTTGCCATCTTTGATCCATTCGGTGCCGACCCATCCAATCATGCCAGCCGAGCCAGCAACGAAGGTGTTGATCAGTGCCTGAGCAGCGATGCCGTCGGCTGCTCCAGCCGAACCGGCGTTGAAGCCGAACCAACCAAACCAGAGAACGCCGGTACCGATGAGTAGAAGCGAGCGGTTGTGTGGCGACATGTCTTCAGAGCCAAGGCCCTTGCGCTTGCCGAGGATGAGAGCGATCACGAGAGCGGCGACGCCAGCGTTGATGTGAATTGCGGTACCGCCGGCGAAGTCGAGAGCGTGTGGGTTCAGTTCGGTGTGCCAACCGGTGTAGACCCAGTAGGTAACCGGCGTGTAGACGATGATCGACCAGAGCGTCATGAAGACGACCCAGCTGCTGAACTTCATGCGGTCAGCTACGGCACCGGAGATAAGCGCTGGCGTGATTGCTGCGAAGGTCATGAAGAACGCAACGAAGACGAGTTCGTCACCGCTAATACCTGAGAGGCCAGCAGCGTCGAAGTTGCCGAGGAACTCGCCGCCGAGGAAGCCCGACTTGTTTTCGTTCGGGTTATTGCCCAGCGAGTAGGTGAAGAGCACCCACAGGATCGGAACGATGGCGACACTGGCCATGTTCATCATCAGCATGTTGCCGACGTTCTTTGCTCGCACCATGCCGCCGTAAAAGAGCGCCAGTCCAGGCACCATAAACACGACGAGTGCGGTGCTCATCAAAATCCAGGCTAAATCGCCAGTATCCATATTCATTCCCTCCCTGAGGAATCAGATATTTGGTTTGATGTTGCGGCGCATCCGAGTCACGTCTTTGGGGTCGCGTGCGACAGTGCAACAGAAGCCACTGTGGAGCCCCCCGAGAGCAATCAGCAAGGCAGTGCGTGTGTGTTAACTGTCCGGAAACAGTCTGGAAACATTCGTCCGCAGTATCCCAGTGCCCCAAAACGAACGGCGGCCGCCGGATAACAGGGAGGGAATCCGGCGGCCGCTCGATCGGTGAGCGATATGTGGCTCTGAAGTGCTAGCTGAGCACCTTGGTGTCTTCGAGGTTGATATGACCGAGGTCGTAGCCAGGAGCGCCGTGCTCGGAGAGGTCGAGGCCGGCGAGCTCTTCTTCTTCGCTGACACGAAGAAGGCCAGCTGCCTTGATGCTGCCGAAGAGGAGCGCCGAAGCAATCGAGACGAAGATGGCGATAGCGACGCCGCCGATGGCCTGGTTGAGGAGAACTTCGACGCCGCCTCCGAAGAAGAGACCTTCCGAAGCGCCTTCGCCGCCACCGACTGGCGAGCTCGCCGTGGCGAACAAGCCGGTAGCGAGAAGACCCCAGAAACCGCACACGCCGTGTACCGAGAAGGCACCGACCGGGTCGTCGATCTTGGCCTTCTCTACAGCGTTGATCGAGAAGACCACGATGACACCGGCGATGGCGCCGGTGATGAGCGTGCCGATCGAGGTGAAGTTGCCGATGCCCGAGCAGATTGCGACGAGGCCAGCGAGCATGCCGTTACCGGCCATACCAACGTCTGGCTTGCCACCGACTGCCCAAGAGGTAGCCATTGCAGCAGCAGCGCCCGATGCCGCAGCGAATGCCGTCATCACGGCGATGTATGGAACCGCAAGATCAGCCTGAAGCTGCGAGCCGGGGTTGAAGCCGAACCAGCCGATGAAGAGGATGAACACACCGAGCATGGCGAGTGGAATGCTGTGGCCGTTGATCGTGCGTGGCTTGCCGTCGGCGGAGAACTTACCGATGCGTGGGCCGAGGAAGATCGCTCCCATGAGAGCAGCGAAGCCACCGGTCATGTGCACGAGGCCAGCGCCTGCGAAGTCGATGAATCCGAGCTGGTTGAGCCAGCCGCCGCCCCACTGCCAGTTGACGACAACCGGGTAGATGATTGCGGTGAGGACCATCGTGTAGAGGAGGTATCCCTTGAACTGGGTACGACCAGCAACAGCGCCCGAGACGATCGTTGCGGCGGTAGCTGCGAACGCCGCCTGGAACAAGAAGTCGACTGGGACGGCAAGCGGGTAACCGTTGACGTCGGCGACGTTGAGGTCGGTGAGCCCGGCGACACCGAAGATGCTGACAGCGCCGTCGGAGAACCCGAAGAAGTCAGCGCCGCTGTAGGCGATGTTCCAACCAATGAGGCCGAACAGCAGCATGCCAGCGGCGACATCCATGAGGTTCTTCATCATGATGTTGGCGGCGTTCTTTGCTTCGGTGAAGCCAGCTTCGACCATGGCGAATCCGGCCTGCATGAAGAGCACGAGAACAGCGCAGACGAAGATGAAGATGTTGTCGAGCACGATCATGTTGAGCAGATCGAGGTTCTCGCCCCCACGCTCAAGATCGGCGGTCGAGGTTTGTGCCCCAAGTGGTTCCGTCGTGGCGAGGATTGCGATCGCTGCCGCAGCGCCTCCCATAAGCTTCCGTTTCATGTGCCCTCCCAGGCTCTCCTCGGGTCTGTCCGTCAGACCCCGTTCGGTAGGCGGCACCACGACGCTGGAGTGCCTGAGAAACACCGTGGCGGATCAGCCGGGTATTGGGAACGGTGAGCGGGTTGCGTTCACCAACACGAAACGAGCACGAAACACGGGAAACAATCCAGAAACATACGACGCTCAAAATTGGCCGAAAGCGCCGGTGTGAGTGTCGGCCGGTTACCTACGCGGAGGCGTTTGCACAGGATGATCTCGCGCGCATCAGTGGGTGCAGCCCGAACGTCAATCCCGGGGTCAGACCCTCCAATTGACCATCGATCGCCCCGACGCGCCTCGGAGCGGACCAACAACTCTGATTTCTCGGCGATGTCGAGGCTTGGTGGTTAACGCTGGGGTCTGACCCCGGAGTTGACCCCCGGTTTACGAAGTGGCTGATTTCAGGCGGAGCTTGCGTGAGAGCATTTCGGGGCCGTCGAGTTCGATGTAGCAGCCTTGGAGGTGGCGCATGCCGGTGGTGAGCTCGAAACTGTTGCGGCCGTGGAGGAGGCGGCGGTTATTCATCATCATCACATCGCCAGCAGACAGCAGGAACGTTGCGCGACGGGCCGGATTATTTAAGAGCTTCCGTAGGTCGGCACGAGCGCGGTAGAAGACATCGAGTTGATCCGGGTCGACCGGGTCGACGAAATCGACGCGATCGCTGTTGCGGATGCCGGCAAAGTACCCGTTGCGGTCGGTCTCAATAATGGGAGCCCGGCCCACGATGTGTTCGTCGCCGTACTGATACTTGTACGTGACCATCGTGTCGGTCAGGGCCCTGTGCCCCTCGGAGTTCATCTCGGCAAAGTCATTCGAAGCAGCGAGGCCATCGACGAGAGTTGACTCGCCACCGGTGGCATCGTTGACGATGCAGTGCAAGAACTGAACACCTGGAACCGGGGTTCGGTAGGGGTTGTCGGTGTGTGCCTTCAACTCGATCGGTGTGTACGCGAGGTCGACGGGTTGGGGTTTCGAGTACACATCGAAAAGGAGCCCGAAGTTCGTGGCTCGAACGGGGCCGAACCTGCCGGCGATTGATTCGAGGGAGCCGACGTCGGTCGGGGTTCCGGTGAAGACGACGAACCCATGAATCCAGAACGAATCGAGAGCGGCGGCGACTGCTTCATCATCACCTTCTTCCGGCCACGGTAGGCGAGGGAAGGGATTGGGCTCGACGGACCAACCCGTGGGCCACGGAATGTCGGTGGGCGCAGGTTCCCAACCAAGCTCTTGGGCGAGCCATGCATGGTCGACCGTTTGGGTATGGCCGTCGGACCACGTGACCGTCGTTGCGGTATCGCGAGCGGCGAGTTCGACGACCTCGAGCGAGACATCGATATCGCTCGGGGCATACAGTCGCTGAGCGCTGCCCTCGTCGATCATGCCTTCCTCGGCGGTTCGTTCTCGGAGCCACACCGGATGAAGTTCGATCGACCGGTCGCTCGATGTAAAGACGAGGCGGTCAGTGCCAGTAGCTGTGGTCAAGGTGGCAGGGGACGTCATGAGCACTACCTTTTGAACGATCGTTCAGGACATCTTCAGCATGTCAGAACGCGTGCGCCGCGTCTACGTTTCTTCTATGAGAACCAACCCTCTTCGCGACGCCCTCGATAACTCGACGCCAGCTCTTGGTTGCTGGCTCAGTATCCCTTCGTCGGTGACCTCAGAGGTCGTGGGCGCGGTGGGCTTTGATTACGTGTGCATCGACATGCAGCATGGCCTGATTGGTTACTCGGACTTGGTGCCGATGCTCCAAGGGTTGAGTATGTCGAACGTGACGGCGACGGTGCGCGTCCCGTGGAATGAGCCTGGAATCATCGGCAAGGTGCTCGATGCCGGAGCGATGGCCGTGGTCGTCCCGATGGTCAACACCGCCGAGGAGTGCGAGGCCACGATGAAACGGGGAATGTACGCCCCGCTCGGGTCTCGTAGCTCTGGTCCAATCCGGGCACAACCGCTCGAAGGATCGAACTATGCCGAGATCGCCAACGATCACGTGCTGATCATTCCGATGATCGAGACCGTCGAAGCGGTGGAGAACATCGATGCGATCCTGTCGACCGACGGGGTCCGAGCGGTCTACGTGGGGCCGATGGATCTCGGTGTGTCGATGGGACTCGGTCGCGGAACCACCGACCCGTCCTTCTTCGAGACGCTCGATTACATCGCCGAACGTTGCAAGGCCCATGGAGTGGTCGCTGGAATCCACGCCACTCCCGAAACCACCGTCGACCGGATCGACCGCGGTTACAACATGGTGACGATGCATACCGATCTCTCGGCCATGCGACTCACGCTCGTCGATACATTGTCGCTCGGCCGGGGCGGCGAGGTTGAGGACGCAGGGGCGGGTGGAGGCTACTGATGGCGAACGAAGAAGGAACTCATAAAGAAGGGCTGATGGATCAGTCGCTCGGAGACTCTGCTGGCGTTCGCAGCTACTACGACCGCTGGACCCCCTCGTACGAAGCCGATGTGCTCTCGTGGGGGTATGAGGCTCCGCAAGCTGCAGCCGAATTCCTCGCCGAGCGCCTCGACCCCGAGGCGCAGATTCTCGACGCTGGATGCGGAACGGGCCTTGTTGGCAGAGCACTTAAGGCGAAGGGCTTTCATGACGTCGTCGGGGTCGATATCTCGTCGGACTCGCTCGATCTCGCAGCGAAGACAACTGCCTACCGCGCTCTGACCGAGGCCGACTTCAGCGAACTACCCGTCAACCTTCTCGACGACTCCTTCGGTGCGGTTGTGAGTGTCGGGGTGTTGTCCTACTTGTCGAACTTGGAGGAGGTACTCCGCGAGTTCTGCCGGGTCGTCGAACCGTCGGGGATAATCGTGGTCACCGAACGCACCGACCTCTTCAAAGAGCGAAAGACCGGCGAGGTATTCGAGGCGCTTCAGGCCGACGAGACGTGGAAGATCCTCACGGTTACAAATCCACAGCCCTATATCCCCGGACATCCCGAGTTCGCGGATATCGACGTCCACTTCGGGGTGTTTGAAGCGCTCTAGCCCAAGTAAGAACTCTCATAAGCAATGTCACCGCGCCTTTTGGGCAAAGCATCGAGGCGCTACTCTTGGGGCTATGAAGATGCGCTGGCTTCACCGTCCTTTGCGACTGCTCATGGCGTTTGCGTTCATTTTTGGAGCGCTCTCGCTATCGCCGCTCGGCGCCCACACCGAAGTCTTCGAGAGGGCACCGGTTGCTGGCCTACCCGTTGGGGGAAGCATCAGCCAGGTCGACATTTCCTTCTGGGCGCCTGTGCTGAGCAGCAACATCACCATCACCGACCCGAGCGGCCAAGAAGTCCCGGTCGATATCACTCGACTCACCGCTGACGATCGGATTGCAAGTACCACCTTCCCTGAACTCACCGAGGAGGGCCGCTACGTCGTGACCCACGCAGAATTGGCTGTGGACGGCGACCTTCAGTCGGCCGAGTGGTTCTTCGACTTCGATTCAACATCGCAAAACCAACTCCTTCCACTCTCGTCTCTTGGCGGTGGAGGTCCGAACTGGATCCTGCTCACCGCGGTAACGGGCGTCATCTTGATTCTGGCTGGCATTCTCTGGCCGAAGCGCACCGCCGCTCCATCACCCACCTAAGCCGACCGTTCCCATGGCACCCACGCCTCCGGTTGCGCTGACGATCGCAGGCACCGATACCGGTGGCAGCGCTGGCCTGGCAGCCGACCTAAAGACGTTCGCTCGTCATGGTGTGCACGGCGTGTTCGCCCTTACGGTCGCCACCGCCCAGAACACGACCGGGATTACCTCGATCCATCCACTGCCCGGAGAGTTCGTAGGCGAACAAGTCGACGCCGTTACCCGAGACTTCAAGGTGGCTGCGACGAAGACCGGACTGCTCTACTCCGAGGCTGCGGTTGAAACTGTTGCAGATCGAGCTTCCTCATTGGGCCCGCTCGTCGTCGACCCCGTTCTCGTGAACTCGGCAGGGGCCCCAATGTTGTCGAGCGACATAACTTCGCTCTACCGCGAGCGGTTGATACCCATTGCGACGGTGATTACCCCGAACGTCGCCGAAGCTGCGCTGCTTTCAGGTATCGAGATCACCGGCCGGGAGAGTGCCGAGGCAGCCGCAGCGGCACTGGCAGATCTCGGCCCGGCTGCGGTCGTGATCACCGGCCTCTTAGAAGAACGGTGGGCGGTCGATGTAGTCGCTGTTGGCGACGAGATCTATCCCATGGAACACCAGCGGATCGATACGGAGAACGTGTTGGGGACGGGCTGCAGCCTGTCGGCGGCGATCACTGCGTCGTTGGCGTCTGGCCTCCCGATCGAACCATCGATTTCCGCGGCGGCCTCGTTTGTCTTGGCGGGCTTGGAATCAGCGATCACGTGGCGGCTCGGCGAAGGTCGCGGCCCGATCGATCATTTCGCCGACCCCAGCCACTAGTTCTGAACGGCTCGCCGCCCAGACCCGAGGCTAGGGTTGAGGTCAGTCATGGTTGAGGTTGTCGTATCTGGATTGTTTCTGTTTGTCCTCCTTGTGGGGCTCGCGGGCACGATCGTGCCGGTACTGCCCGGCATCTTGCTGATGTGGGCGGCGGTCATTGGGTATGGGCTCGTCGCTGGATTCGATGCGATTGGCATCGGCGCAATCGTCGTGGTCACCGTGCTGGCTGCGATCTCAATCGCACTCGGGTTTGTTTTGCCCAAGCAGGCAGCCGACGCTGCGGGGGCATCATCAAAGTCGCAGTGGGCCGCCGTTCTCGGCGCGATCATTGGTTTCTTCGTCATCCCAGTCGTCGGTGCACTCGTGGGCGCGGTCGCGGGAATTGCTCTCGCTGAATACGGCGACAAGGGCGACTGGTCAGCAGCGTGGCAGTCGACCAAGGGTGTGCTCACCGGCATGGGACTAGCCGCGTTGGCCAACGTAGGCATCGGCGTGATCATCATCCTCGTCTGGCTCGGCTGGGCCGCAACGGAGACCTTCTGAGGAAATGCGTTGTACCCTCGGGTCCCATGATTGGCGAAATCGTTTTCGAAGTTGTTACGGAGCTCCTCTGGAGTCCGATCAGCAAATGGAGAGCGAAGCGACGCCTCGATTCCGAAGACGAACAGCGCGCCAAAGACGACAATCTCGAAGATGCCGACTTCAGTAAGTGGGAAGACCCCGAGCTCAACAGCGAATAACCCCCGGAGAAAACGTCCGAGGGGAAGGAACGGAGTGTAGGACCACGTCGGCTTTCGCGGATGGTCAACGCCGTTCACTTCGTTCACTGACCGAGTTTTTCGCCTGCGGCTCAAAACATCGCGAGTCACCTACTGCAGTAGTAGCGCGAGCTGGCGGCTTTGGGCTACCAGGGTCTCTGTTTCGTCCCAGAGCTTGACGTCTTCAATGAGGTTGCCGCCACGAATGTTGGCTGTTGTGATCTCGGCTCGAATCCAGCCATTTTCTGCTCGCGCACGCACGTGTGTGGTGAGTTCGACCGTTGGGATCCAACCGCTGTCGGGGCGTGGGATGAGGACGGCTGGTGGAAAGGCGTCGGCGAACAAACCCAAGGCCACTGCGTCGTTTGGTCGCGGCGATCGGAAGCGTGCCCATCCGTCGACTCGGGCCTCAGCCTCAGGATTACCAATGAGTTGTTCGACCGCCGGATCGACGCGCACTTCGAGCGAATCCATCAGGCTCATGTGAAAGCCCTGGAGGCCCGGGTCGCGGAGGACACAGTCGTCGGGTGCTGGGATCTCGCGAGGCGTCACGGGTTTGACCACGTCGTCTGCGGGGTAGTCGCCGAGCACCGCGACGCTACGAACTCGGACCTTGCCATCTTGGACGAGCGTTGCGTCAGCGTGCGTCATTGTTCGGCCGCGGCGGCGGATCTCGGTGGTGATCGTGCAGGCTTCGCCGTGGATGGTCGGCCGGTAGTAGTGGGTCGTCATGGACCGTGCCACTTCGCACCCGCTGTGTTGGAGCAGCGCGTTGAGGTTGAGCGCTCCCGAGTAGCCACCGTTCGGAACCCGACCGATCGACCAGTCTTTGGT
>CAZBTI010000004.1:0-3355 GCA_964494395.1 uncultured Acidimicrobiales bacterium
GGCGGTGGATTATACGCACCGCTTCGGCGGTGGATTAAAGGACTGAGATAACCCCATTGGCAGCAAAGATCCGCGTTTACGAACTCGCACGAGAGCTCGGGCTCAGCAACGCTGAGACCCTCGAACTCTGTGACGCGCTCGGAATTGGCGCGAAAAGTCACTCCTCCAGCATCGTCGATGCGCAGGCTGACCGAGTCCGTCGTAAGGCCGACCGTGAGGGGCTGATCCGGGAGGTCCCAGCCGAAGAAGAAGAGAAGCCAGAGGTCGAAGAAGCACCTAAGCCGTCAAAGGCGGTATCGACCAAGAAGCCACCTCCAAAGAAGAAGGCTGCAGCCGAAGCGCCGGCTGAGCCAGAACCGACTCCTGAGCCGGTTGCGGCTGTGCCGGAACCAGAACCAGAACCAGAACCGGTTGCACCAGTCGAGGTCGCCGCCGAGGCCGCAGCACCCGACGTTACTGAAACCTCCGACGCTGGGCTCGATGACTCAGACGCAGCTCCAGAACCCAGCCAAGAGCTCCCAAAGGGCATCGTCTCTTCCAAGGATTCTCGCCGTCCAATAGTCGAGGGCACTATTGCACCTCCTCCAACGGCGACCCCAAAGCCAAAGCCGTCCGAAGACGGCCCGCCCTCTGCTGAAAGCAGCGGCGCTACTGCCATTGGCGACGATCCCAAGAAGGGTGGCGCTCCAACGCCACCACCCGGCGGACCAACCGGTCCACGCTCGGTCTCTGGAAAGCCAATTCCGCCACCGCCGGGACCGCCGCGGTCCCAGTCGGGTAAGCCAATTCCGCCTCCCCCCGGAGCGCCCAGAGGACAGCGTCCAGGCGCTGGCGCTGGCGCTGGACAGCGTCCCGGTGGCTACAGCGGTGGTCCACCCCGTAGTGGCGGTGGAGGAGCCCCCGGAGGTGGCGGAGGAGCTCCCGGAGGTGGCGGAGGCCGTCCTGGTGGCGGAGGTCGTCCAGGCGGTGGCGGCCGTCCAGGTGGAGGCGCAGGTCGCCGCCCACCAAAGCGCAAGAGTCGCCGTCGTCGCAATCGCGAAGAACTCCAGCCAATGGACGTTCCGAGCTACAGCTCCGACGATGCACCAGTCCCGACCGGGATGGTCGTGATCGAGCGTTCGATCACCCCACTCGACCTGGGGCCAAAGTTCAACCGTACGGCCGCCGACGTTGTCCGCTTCATGATGCAGCAGGGCGAAATGGTGACGGCTACGCAGTCGCTAAACGACGAGCTCATCACCGCGTTTGCCGAGGACCTCGGCGCCGAGGTGAAGCTCGTCGACCCAGGTGAAGAGCAAGAAGTTGAGCTTCGCAAGATGCTCGGAATCGACGACGGTGGCGAAGACGAAGATGAGGTAGACGACGATGTTGCCCCAACCCGTCCTCCGGTGATCACCGTTATGGGTCACGTCGACCACGGCAAGACCAAATTGCTCGACCAGATTCGCCAGGCCAACGTGGTCGATGGTGAAGCTGGCGGCATCACGCAGCACATCGGTGCGTACCAGACTGTTCGCAATGGCGAAACGCTGACCTTCATCGATACGCCGGGCCACGAGGCGTTCACCGCCATGCGTTCCCGCGGCGCAAAGGCCACCGACATTGTCATTCTCGTCGTCGCAGCAGACGACGGCATGATGCCGCAGACCATCGAAGCGCTGAACCACGCGAAGGCCGCCGAAGTTCCGATCGTCGTTGCGATCAACAAGATCGACCGCGAGAACGCGAATCCACAGCGGGTGCTTTCACAGCTGACCGAACATGACCTGATCCCTGAAAGCTTCGGTGGCGACGTCATTGTTCAGGAAGTCTCGGCGCTGAAGAACATCGGCATCGACGAACTGCTCGACCAGATCATCTTGGTCGCAGAGGTTGAAGAACTCCGGGCCGACCCTGACGAGAAGGCAAAGGGCGTTGTCCTCGAAGCCAACCTCGACATCGGCCGTGGCCCGGTCGCTACCGTGCTCGTGCAAGAAGGCACCCTTAAGGTCGGGGACCCAATGGTCTCTGGCGCAGCGTGGGGTCGTGTGCGTGCACTCATTAACGACATGGGCGAACAAGTGAAGGTCGCGGGTCCGTCGACGCCGGTTCAGGTGCTCGGTCTCAGCGATGTCGCCGAAGCAGGGCGCGACTTCAACATCGCGCCCAGCGAGAAGGTCGCCTCAAAGGTTGCCGATACGCGCGAACACCATCAGCGCCAGTCGACCTTCGGCAAGACATCGGCTGCCACCAGTGGCGGCGCACGCCTCGAAGACATCTTCGAACAGATTCAGCGCGGCGAAGCAGCCAACCTCAACCTCATCATCAAGACCGATGTGAACGGC
Organism: uncultured Acidimicrobiales bacterium; assembly: GCA_964494395.1. GTDB lineage: Bacteria > Actinomycetota > Acidimicrobiia > Acidimicrobiales > SHLQ01 > SHLQ01. Next base: position 2,325 of record CAZBTI010000004.1, read on the forward strand.
ACGCTCGAGGCGCTCACCGAGTCGCTCAAGAAGTTGGAGACTCCCGAGGTCAAGCCAACGTTTGTGCACCGTGGTGTTGGTGGCATTACCGAGAACGATATTCAACTCGCCGCGGCGTCGAATGCCACGATCATTGGCTTCAACGTGCGTCCGGACCGCAAGGCCCGAACCATGGCCGATGCTGAGGGCGTCGAGATCCGAACCTATGAGATCATCTACAAGCTGCTCGAAGACATCGAGTCGGCAATGATCGGCATGCTCGCTCCCGAGTTCGAGGAGATCGTCACCGGCGACGCAGAGGTCCGAGACATCTTCTCGGTGCCAAAGATCGGCAAGATTGCTGGTTGCTACGTCCAGAACGGTCTCATTTCCCGCAACTCCAAGGTGCGGTTCATCCGCGAAGGCAACATTCTTTGGAAGGGCGAGATCAAGTCTCTACGTCGCTTCAAAGAAGACGTCAAGGAAGTCGCTGCTGGATACGAGTGCGGCATTGGCTTGTCGGACTTCCAAGACCTGCGTGATGGCGACATTATCGAGACCTACGAGGAGCGCGAGATCGAGCGTTCGATCACTGGTTCTTAGAGGTCGCGTGCCATGGGCTCACGACGCCGACACGTCCAGGGATCGGGGCGCACCCAAGCCTCGCAACGCAGTTCGCGCTTAAATGAGCTGCTGCGCGAGATCATTGCTGAAGAGCTCAATCGCATCGATGACGAACGTCTCGACTGGGTGAGCATTACCCACGTGCGGACCGACCGAAGCCTCGATCGAGCTGTCGTCATGTTCACCGCTGCGCTTGGTGACATCGACGAGGAGTTCGCTCTGGTCGAGGTATTCGAGGAGCACCGTAAGCGGCTGCAAAGTGCCATTGGTCGTCAGACGAGCCTGCGTCGCACTCCGCCGCTGCTCTTTGAGCCCGACCTGCAACTGCGCAATGCGAGTCGTATCGAGAACCTGATTGCTGAAGAGAAGCAGCGCCCCGGCAATTCGGAAGACTCGGGCGAAGATCCGAGCGAAGACTCGGGCGAAGA
>CAZBTI010000004.1:3455-55643 GCA_964494395.1 uncultured Acidimicrobiales bacterium
GCGAAGACTCGGGCGAAGATCCGAGCGAAGACTCGGGCGAAGATCCGAGCGAAGAACAGTAGGCGTGGGCAAGCGCCAGCGAGATCCGGGTCCGACCGGATTCGCAATCGTCGACAAGCCACGGGGCTGGACCAGCCATGACGTCGTTGCCAAGGCGCGGGGAGTCTTTAAGACTCGCAAGGTCGGTCATTCAGGAACTCTCGACCCTGATGCGACGGGTGTGTTGTTGCTCGGCGTAGGCAAGGCCACCCGGGTTCTCCGTTTCCTCGATGGTGTACCAAAGGCGTACACCGGCGAGATCCGATTTGGTTCAGAGACTGATTCGCTCGATTCGACCGGTGTTGTTACCAAGACCTACGACATGGTTGCAATCGACCTCGACGCTGCTCGAGAGGCAGCCAAGACGCTGACCGGCGACATCTTGCAGGTGCCGCCGATGGTGAGTGCGAAGAAGGTCGATGGCAAGCGACTGCACGAACTTGCTCGCGAGGGCATTGAGATCGAACGGAAGCCCGTACCGGTGACCGTCTACTCGTTCGACCTCGAACCCACAGATGACCAGATGACGCTTCGATGCTCAGTCGAGTGCTCGGCTGGTACATACATCCGCTCGCTTGCTGCAGACCTCGGGACGGCTCTCGGGGGAGGGGCGCATCTCCACGGGCTTCGTCGAACAGCCATTGGTTCGTTTACCGAGGCCATGGCTGCACCGCTCGACGAGGTCGAACTTCGACCGGCGGCTGAATTCGTATCGGATCTCGGGTTGATCGAGGTCGACGAAGAAACCGAACTCGACGTGCGCTACGGGCGAGTACTCGATGCCGCTCGAATTGGGGCGTCGGGCGAGGGGATCTACCCTTTGGTTAACGCTGCTGGTGAATTGCTGGCGGTATACGAGCCCCACCGCGGGGACACGGTAAAGCCGGCGGTTGTGTTGGCCGAACCTCCCCCGAAGACCAACCCTCCCGAGGCCGAGTAGTGAAGATCATTCGAGACAGCGACGACCAGCGAATCGACGCATCAGTGCTCACAACCGGTGCCTTTGACGGAATTCACCGTGGTCATCAGACGGTGATTGCCGAGGTCATTCGCCGAGCGGGGGACCGAGGCGTTCCATCGGCGGTAGTTACCTTCGACGTGCACCCGGCGACCGTGGTGCGCCCCGAGTCAGCACCAAAGCTTCTCACGAGCCTTGCCAGAAAGCTCGAACTGCTCGAAGAGTTGGGTGTCGACGTCGTGTACGTCATCGAGTTCGACGAAAAACGAGCCTCTACTACAGCTGAGGAGTTCGTCGAAGACGTGTTCGTGAACCGCCTCGGAGCACAAGAGATCTTGGTCGGTAGCGACTTCAACTTCGGAAAGGGCCGCGAAGGCACCGTTTCGCTTCTGGAGGAGTCCGGAACAATGCATGGCTTTCAAGTGGAAGGACTCGAACTTATCCGTAGGACCGAGACCGAGACCGAACCCGTATCTTCCACCGCGATTCGACGGGCGCTCGTTGGAGGCGATGTCGAGGGAGCCTCGGTCATGCTCGGGCGACCGTTCGAGATGTGTGGGGAAGTCGTGCAAGGCGATCAGCGCGGTCGAACGATCGGCTTCCCGACCGCCAACGTCATGTTGCCCGACGAGTTCGCGCGGCCTGCAAACGGTGTCTATGCCTGCCGCTACGTTCAGCCAGATGGTACTGAGCATCAGGCGGCGGTCAACGTTGGTGTTCGGCCAACGTTCTATGACAACGCCGACTCGGCGGTGCTCGAAGCGCATCTGCTCGACTTTCCCGCCGAGGGAGAGTCTGGCGATCTGTACGGACAGGTCGCGAAGGTGCAGTTCTTGTATTTCCTGCGAAGCGAGCGCCGATTCAACGGAATCGACGAACTTTCAGCGCAACTGGCCCTCGATATTGCGGAGACTCGTACCAGGCTGTTATAGCCGTACACAGAGAGAACCTCTCGTGAACGACTCCCCGGTCGCTCAGCAGCCCAGTACTCTTCGGTTGATGCCACGCGTTGAGCGCTCTCCCGCGATGATCGCCGCCAACTTCGTGTGTTTGGTCGGCTTTGTCGGCCTTGCCGTGCTCGATGCTCGGGCGGGGACGCTCAGAGACGGCATCGTCATCGAGACCATGGTGTGGTACGGAATTGCCTTTGTGGGCTTCCTCGGCGCTGTATGGGTAAACGAACGTTCGAAGATTTCGATGGGTTGGATCTGGGGAGCGGCGGTTCTCTTCCGTCTGATACTGCTCACTACCGATCCAAGCCTGAGTGACGACGTATATCGCTACATCTGGGAAGGAAATCTCCTGACCGAGGGGGTTAGCCCGTATCAGGCGCCGATCAACGCTCCCGAACTCGATCAGTTCGATAGCCCACTGCGTGCATTGGTGAACAATCCTGACTTCGCGAGTCCATATCTGCCCGCTACGCACCTCGTGTTTTCGCTGACAGCGCTACTGCTGCCAAACACGCCACTGTCGTTCCAGATCGTCATGACCATTCTCGAGTTGGGGGCAGCGTGGGGGATGATGACCCTTTTGCGAACGGTGTCGATCCGGCCACAACGCATCTTGCTGTGGTTGTGGAACCCGTTGGTCGTCGTCGAGATCGCGCAGGGTGCACACCTCGACGCCATCATGATCGCCTTTACCGTCGCTGCTCTCGTCGTGACTTTTCATTCGAGGTTTTCGCCGACCGGTCTTCTCGGTCCGGTGTTGCTCGGTCTGGCGACCCTCACCCGTCCAATCCCGGTACTGCTCACACCCGTGCTGTTCTGGAGATGGAACTGGCCGCAACGATTGGCCTACGCCGGAACGCTCATCATCGGCGTTGGACCCTTCATTGCGTGGTCGGGTTCGGGCATTGGAGAGGGGCCGGGAAGGGGAGTCTTCGGATCCGGGCAGGAGTACACCGAGACCTTCCGCTTCAACTCGGCGATTTACCAAGCCTTTGAACAGTGGGTGGGTAGCCAGGGCCTTGATGATCGTGGGCTGAACGAGCCGCGCCTGTTGACCATGCTGATTATCTTCGGGGTGTATTTCTTGTGGATGGCGTGGGTCTGGAACGCCGCACGCTCTCGGACGACCGCGCTTAGCTTGCTCCGTCTAAGTATCGTCCCATTGATCGGCTACACGTTGATCACGCCGGTCTTTCACCCGTGGTACCTCCTGTTGCTAGTGGCACTCGTGTTGTTCCAGACGCCGACCGAGACCGAACCTTCGCGACGCTGGTTCGCTCTTGCACCGTGGGCTTGGTTGAGCTTCGCCCTCGTGATTTCGTACATCACCTACCAAGACCCGAACTTCTTTTTTGAGCGGGCGTGGGTGAGACGGGTCGAATGGTGGCCAACGCTCGCTATGGGAGCGGCGGTATTTTTCGGTCAGCGGTTCCTGTTCACGAAGAGCGCTCAATCGCCAGCGCCACTGTCCGGCGAGCAATATTCTCCACCGAATCAAATCGAGGAAGGTCTCCAACGAGATCTTCGTTGAAATACACATCGCTCGCCGACGCCCATGGTTCGGGGAGGTCGTCGGCACCCAGGATGAGACCGAGCAACCCGGCAGACGTGGTCATGTTGTTGTCGGCATCCCAGCCTGCAAGGCCAGCGATGGTGACGGTTTCGGTGATGTCGCCGTCGCCGTAGAGCAGTGCCATGATCGTCGAGGCAAAGTTGACCCGGCTCGCCCACCACTCGGGGTCGGTGTCGTACTTCTCGCCAATGAGCGCGCGAGTGGCCCGCCAGTCGTCGGGGTTCTGCTCGAACCATGTAACGACGTCGTCGTAGATGGGGGCGATGATCGAGTCTGCGGGCTCGTCGGCGCGGGCTTCGTCGAGAAGCGATGCCATGTCGGTTGCGAACAACGCCCGACTATAGAGATGGGCATAGAACGCGCTGGCGTCGAGTGCGGGTCCGCTGCTGGTCACCGAACCAAATCGCCGGGCTTGTTCGCGCGCCTCGTTTGGGTCGTTGACCGAGAGCATGCCGAACAACTCGGTTTCGAGTTGGGCGTCCATTGCCCAGGCTCCCTCGGGGTTGAGTTCGGGGCTTCCGGTCTCCGGTGGGACCACGCCGTCGAGCATCAGGTCGTGTGCTCGACGGGTGGCCACCCAAATGTCGCCTTCGAGGTGATCGACCCACTCGTCACGAATCTGTTCGTACGTTGGGTCGAGCCCGTGGGTTTCGAAGATGTGCAGGTCGAGCCACTCGATGTGGGTGTCGTCGTCGGTCGACCATTCGTCGAGCAAGACCAACTCGATCGAATTACCCGGGCCGGGCTCGTCGAGCCAGATCCCTTCGATCGGGAGGCCGCTGTGGTTCGCGACCATGGTCGCAATCCACGAGCCGTGCACGGCGTTGAATAGGCGATCCTCTGAGATTCCGCCCACCGACGCGCCGTCGTCGTCGCCTTGAGAGTTGACGAGAACGATCAGCCCGATCGTCACGAGGATGAGGATGAGGATGAACACCCCAAGAAGCACAAACCCGCGACGACTCATGGTGCTAAGTGTGCCTCTACGCTGGAGCGATGGCCAGTCTCCTGCTCGCGCATCCAACGTTTCTTGCGTTGAGTAAAGACGAACAGGCCGCGTCGAGCCCATACTTCCCGCTCGGCATCTTGTACTTGGCGAGTTGGGTACGAGACGCAGGCCATACGGTTGCAATCTACGACGGAACGTTCGAACCCGGCCCCGAGACGTTCGCCGACGCCCTCGCCGAGCACCAGCCCGATATCGTCGGCGTTTCGGCGCTGCTGCCAACGAAGGCCGCCGCTCTACAGCTCGCAGAAATGGCCCATGGCGACGGAAGGGTCGTCGTCGTTGGTGGACCGGACCCAACTGCAGACCCAGGGCCGTACCTCGCGCATGAGGCAGTAGATGTTGTCGTGCACCACGAGGGTGAGCAGACCATCACTCGGCTTCTCGAGCTCTTCGACGCTGGCGAACTCAATCTCGATGGTCTGCGGAGTGAATCGGGCATTGCTTTCCGGGAGAACGGCTCGATCACCATCAACCAACCCCGGCCACCGATCGAGAACCTCGACGAACTCCCGCTGCCAGCGCGCGACCTCATAGATATGGATCGCTACCTCAACGTCTGGGAAACCCAGAACGGTTACTCGTCGATGACGATCTCTACCAGTCGAGGGTGCCCATACAACTGTTCTTGGTGTCAGGACTCGGTGCACGGCACCAACTTCCGGCAGCGCTCGCCGGAGAGCGTCGCAGCCGAGATAGAAGCGCTCAAGGGCTCGTTCGCGTTCGAGCGGCTCCGAATGGTCGACGACGTCGATGCGATCTCGCGCACGTGGTTCGACGACTGGGCAGAGGAGGTTGAGCAGCGTGACGCTGCCGTGCCGTTCGAAGCGCTCAACGATCTCAAACGCACCGACCTGCCGCTACTCGATGTCAAAGACAGCCTTTGACAGAAGCGCAACGCAATGCTTCCCACCGTGAGTGGGGACTTACACGCTCCACCCGCTCAACCGTGAGCAACTACTTCGGTCCCGGGTCTCCCTACCCGCTTCACGGGCTGCTGACCGAAGAACGCACGTCAGCCGAGGTCGACCGCATTCTCTCTTGGTGCCCTCAGCCCCCGGTTGACGTACTCGACTTGGGGTGTGGCTTTGGGCGCCACAGCATCGAGTTCGCAAAGAGGGGATTGATCGTCACTGGCGTAGACCCTTCTCAGGCAATGATCGACCTTGCGAAAGGCAGCGCAGGGGACGCTGGGGTCGAGGTCGAACTCGTCTGCCAGTCAGGAGCTACGTTTACCCGAGATTCGGCGTTCGATCTGGCAGTTTGTCTCTTCACGACGCTCGGACAGATCGACCCAACTGAAGCAGTGACGAGCGACCCGCAGGTCCAATTGACGCTCACGAACTTGGCTACCTCACTACGCCCCGGAGGGCTCTTGGTGGTCGAGGTTCCGGAGAAGGAGCGGGCGCTGGATGGCTTTATTGAATCCGAGACGTTGCGCGCTGGCCATGTGCAGCGGTCGTTCGATGCTGCCAGGTCGGTTGTGCACGAACGCTTCGATACCGAACACGGCGAGTTTGAACTCGCGTATCAGCTCTTGAGCAAGGCAGAACTTCTGGCAGCGATAGAAAAGGCCGGACTGCGTATCGCCGACGTGTTCGACGAGGCGGTGCAAACGCCCCCGAACACCTTCGTCACCGTGGTTGCTCATGGCCCGGGCGAAAGGGCGAGGTAAGTGTTCGACTTTCTCACCCCCGATGTTCGAGAAACGCTCATCGACGGACTGATTCTGACCGTCGGGCTGACGATCCTCACGTCGCTTACATCATTCGCTCTTGGATACTGGGCAGCATTGGGGCGGTCCGGTGAGAACCGTCTCCGTCGGCTTTCAGCGGGCGGGATCGTGGAGATCTTCAGAAACGTCCCGGCGCTCATCCTGCTGATCTTCTTCGCGTTCGCCGTGCCCAATCTGTTCCCATTCGACCTACGTCGCACGATCTTCTTCAACAACCCGATCGTCAACACGCTGGGCGACGTCATCGACGTTCCAATCCCGTACTACGCCATCGCAACCGTGCTGGCACTCACGCTCAACACCGGCGCACACCTAGCCGAAATCATGCGTTCGGGCTTTGTTGCTGTTCCGGTCAACCGGTTGGACGCTGCTCGCTCGCTCGGGGCGTCTGACCACGAAGCGCTGCGCGCCGTCGTGGCGCCGATCGGCATTCGCCTGGCTTGGCCCGGCATCTCCAATCGACTCGTCCATAACTTGAAGAACACCGCGCTGGCCTCGTTCGTGTCTCTGCCCGAGTTCTTTCAGTTGGTGCAAGGCACGATTACTCGCACGTTTCGAGCAACCGACTTGCTCGTCTTCGCAGCCATCGTCTACCTCATTTTGTCGACGGTTCTGACCCTCGTGCTCACCTTGATCGAGCGACGACTCGGAAACGTAGGTGGCATAAATCCAGATGATGCGAGCGAGGTGTTCCATGTCTGAGCAGATTTCGTTTTTGATCAGAATCCTCCCTCAGCTATTGGTCGGATTCCCGAATAATCGCCCTGGGGGTCTGCTCCTTTCGATCCTTCTCTCGGGAGCTGCCATCGTCGTCGGTACCGGATTCGGCACCATCGTGGGCTCGGCTCATCACAGCCGCTTCCGCGCCGTGCGATTTGTGGGGGGTCTGTGGAGCCAGGTCGTGCGAGGAATTCCGCTCTTGGTGCAGCTCGTATTGATCCACGCAACGCTGGGCGCCGGGCGACTGCCGGGCATCGAGACATCGGCTCTCGGCTCCGCCTTTGTCACCCTTGTGATCTACACAAGCGCCTATCAAGGGGACGTCATACGGGCTGGAATTTCATCAGTTCCACGAAGTCAGGTCGATGACGCAACCATCCTCGGTGCTTCGCCATTCGCCGTACTTCGAACGCTCCTGTTGCCAACGAGTTTCCGCGTCATGCGACCAGCGCTGCTGACCCAAGCAATCACCGTCTTCAAGGATTCTTCGATCGTCGTCGTCCTCGGCGTCCCCGAGCTGACGACCCTCGCCAGGATCTCGCTTGGTAGCGACGTAGGAAACGCCCCCTTTTGGGTTGCGACCTACCTCCTCGTGGGAGCGCTGTATTTTGTCGTGGCGTGGTCAGCGGGCCGCTTCGTGCGGCCCGTCACATTGTAGATCTGGGACACGGCCCCGCTAGCACGGCAACCTGCCTTGGAACGGTCACCTACGGGGCGTAGCTTATGGAAGTCTTTGTAAGCACCAAGGGAGAATCACGTGAAGTCATTGAAGGCTCGTTTCTGGCTAGTCCTATTGCTTGGAGCGTTGATCGCTACAGCATGCGGATCGGCCGCAGTTGACGAGGCTGCTACCGCTGCCACCGATACCGAAGTCGAGGAAACAGTCGAAGAAGAGACCGAGGACGAGTCTTCCGACGGCGGCGACGCTGAAGAGGCCGACGATTCCGGTGACGATGCTGTGGAGGCCGAAGAAGAGCCTGCCGAAGAAGAGGTTGAGCTGGTTCAGGGTGATTCACTGCTCGACCAGGTCACGGCGAACGGCGTGGTCCGGATTGGTGTCCGCAACGACAACCCTCCGGTCAGCTTCATCGATGAAGCTGGCGATTGGGTCGGCTTCGATCTCGACCTCGCAATGGCAATGGGAGAGCAGTTGGGCCTCGAGGTCGAACTTGTACCTGTCGACGGAACGACTCGAATCAGCTTCCTCGAGAGCGGCCAGATCGATTTGGCGGTCGCCTCGATGAACCACACCCGCTCTCGAGACGAGGCCATTGACTTCTCGGTCACGTACTTCTGGGACAACCAGTCGTTCCTCGTGCGTACCGGAGAGTACGAAAACATCGACGAGCTGTTCGGTCAGACCGTCGCTGCGAGCGCCGGTAGCTCGACCATCGACAGTTGGACCAGCTACGTTGCCGAGCGCGACGGCGACGCACCCGAATTTGTCGAGTTCGAAGACAAGAATGCAGCTGTCGAAGCGGTCCGCTCTGGCGCCGTCGAGGGCTACACCGAGGACAACATCACCATGCTGTCGCTGGCCAACGGAGACCCGAACCTGACCCTGCTGCCAGGCGGCCACAACGCCGTACAGTTCGGCATGGGTGTACCGGAGAACCAGTCGGACTGGCTCGACACCGTGAACTTCGCTCTCCAGGACATTTGGACGAGCGGCGAGTTCATCGAGCTCTACAACCCATGGTTCGTTGATGACACACGCCTCATCGACCTCCCACTCGGTGGCGAAGTCGAGGTTTGGGGCTAATTGGCTCACGTTCCCCAATGTCGGGACTAGCCTGAAATCAACTTGTTAATGTCTCTTGTAGGCAGAAACGGAAGTCTTGGTCTACAACTGGAGTTTCCTCTCCATAGACCATTACGAAAATAAAGAGGGTGGGCCATGTCCGCAGTACAGAGAACGATTGAAGAAGTGACCGACACACAGGTTGCACCAGCAGAGCAAGACAACGTTACGAAGAACAGTTCCCTTGGTGTTGCGCTCATGCGCATCACCCTCGGCGTGATTATCTTGGCAACGTGGTGGGGCAACATCACAGCCGATCCCAACTTCTACTCCTCAGAGGGCCTCATTGGCTTCTTCGACTGGGCGTTCACGCCAGCTGAAGAGGGAGGCAACGGCGCCTCTCTCGGATTCATCGAAGCGATCATCGACAACACCGTGCTGCAAGCTCCCGGTTTCTTCGGGCTTGTCCAGTCGATCGTTGAACCACTCATTGGACTCGGTCTGGTCTTTGGTGTCGCCACTCGCCTGAATGCTGCTCTCGCATTCGCATTCTTCGTCGGCCTCTTCCTCACCTACTTCGGTGGCGAAGAATGGATCTGGACCTACGTCCTCCTGATGGCTGGTGCGGTCACGACCTTCGTCAGCTGGGGCGGTCGTACCCTCGGTGTAGATCGGGCCATCGCTGCGGTCCGGGGCGATTCGCCAGGGAAGCTAATCTGGTAGATGTGTCGATACTGACCCAGCTTGAAGAACGCATAGTTGGAGAAGCAACACCGGCCGAACAGAGTTCGGTCGGTGTTGCTTTTTTGCGCATCATTTTGGGAACGCTGATCCTCCTCACGTGGTTCAGCAACGTGACCTCGGAACCGAACTTCTACTCTGCAGAGGGCCTTCGAGGCTTCTTCGACTGGGTGTTCCTCTCTCCTGAAGAGGGTGGAAATGGCGCATCACTCACGTTTATTGGTTCGTTGTTCGATGCAATCGACGATGTCGGCCTGCTCGGTCTGATCGGGTTTGCCCAGACAGTCATGGAGTTCCTGATCGGCGCTGGTCTGGTCTTGGGAATCGGCACCCGATTCTTCTCCTTGCTCGCTACAGCGTTCTTCAGCGGTCTGTTCTTTACCTACTTCGGCGGCGAAGAGTGGATTGGCACCTACGTGCTACTGATTGCAGCTTCGATAACGGTCTTCGTGAGCTGGGGAGGTCGCACGTTCGGAATCGATCGTGCCATCGCTGCAGCCCGAGGTGATTCACCGGGAAGGCTAATCTGGTAACCGTGTTTGCAATGACCCTGATTGAAGCAGCGACGGCAATCGCCTACTCGGTGGCATCGTTGCTGCTCTTCATTTTTGGGGTCAATTTGGTGGTCTTTGTCGTCCGAGTCTGGAGAAACGGACCGGTCGAACAAAAGACCATCGACCTTCGCGACACCGATGATCTGCCAACCGTCACCGTGCAACTGCCGATCTACAACGAGCTATATGTGAGCGAACGGGTGATCAAGGCTGCGTGCGCAATGGAGTATCCGGCCGAGAAGCTCCAGATCCAAGTGCTCGACGATTCGACCGACGAAACCAAAACGCTCATCGCGCACGTCGTCGCTGAGCTTCAGGCCGAGGGCGTAAACATCGTCCACGAGCACCGCACGGACCGCTCCGGCTACAAGGCCGGTGCACTGGCCGAAGGCATGAAGACGGCCACCGGAGAGTTCGTGGCGATCTTCGATGCCGATTTCGTCCCGCCCACAGACTTTCTCCTCCGCACTATCCCCGAGTTTGATGACCCCGACGTCGCGTTCGTTCAGGGTCGATGGGGACACCTCAACCGAGACTACTCCTGGCTCACTCGCGTACAAGCCCTGACGATCGACGGACACTTCTTGGTCGAACAGGCCGGGCGAGGTCTCGCTGGATACTGGTTCAACTTCAATGGCACCGCAGGTATCTGGCGAGCTGAAGCGATCGATGACGCCGGAGGTTGGACCGCCGAGACGCTCACCGAAGATCTCGACCTGTCATACCGCGCTCATCTCAAAGGCTGGGTCGCTCGATATCTGCCCGACCTAGTCATACCTGCCGAGCTTCCCGTGCAGTTGCTCGGTTTCCGTCGTCAGCAGCATCGCTGGGCCCGGGGGTCGATGGAGTGCGCTCGAAAGCTCCTCCCATCGGTCTGGCGTACAGACGCAACGATTGGTACCAAGTTCCAAGCGACTGTTCACCTGCTCGCCTATGGCATCCACTTGCTGTTGCTGCTTCTCTTGTTGATCTACCCACTCGTGGTGCAGGTCGGGTCGACGAACCCCAGATTCAGCACGCTCTATGGAGTTGGATACGTGCTGGCGCTAACTTCTCTTGCTCCGGCGATTTTCTTCATCGCCGGTCAGCGACAGGGCGGCCGTAGCTGGCTGCGCGAGATCCCTCGCATTCTTCTGGTGACCGTCTTTGGTTCCGGGCTGATGCTCAACACTGCCCGAGCCTTCTTGCAGATCTTCACAAAGCCGAACCCCGAGTTCGAACGCACCGCAAAGTTTGGACTCTCCGGAGCACCCGACGGCGGAGGCTGGGTAAAGCAGCGCTACCAACTCAACATCGACCGCATCGTGTTTGCAGAGTTTGCCCTTGGACTTTATGGGGTTGGCGTGGTGTGGTTCGCATTCACCAACGACAACCTCGGGATTCTCATCTACGCCGGAGTGTTCTCCGCAGGCTTGCTCTTCATGGCCATCGCCTCGATTACCCACGCTGTGGCGTCGTATCGAGGCCGTTTCGATCGCAAAGCTCAAGTCATGATCGAACGTCAGACGTGGACCGCCGGTGAAGCATCTCCATCTGTAGACGAAACGCTCGGAGAGTCCCAGGTCGGCTGATGAGTCGTTGTCTTATCGTCATGGCAAAAGAGCCCCAGCCAGGAAGCACGAAGACTCGGCTCACCCCAGCGCTCAGCAGCGAACGGGCAGCCTTTCTGTACGAGGCCATGCTGACCGACATCGTGGCGAACCTCGCGAACCGAACCGATGTCGAGCTGATGATTGCGTCGGCCAGTGCCGATTCAGTCGAGTGGTTCGAGCGAGCCTTCCCTGGTGTGCCGATTATCGTGCAAGAGGGAAGCACACTCGGCGAACGCCTCGATCACGTACTTGGTCATGCGTTGGCCTCCGGGCACTCTGCTGCGTTTGCCATTTCGAGCGACAGCCCCGATCTACCTGTCAGTCACCTTTCCGACGCCTTTGCGATGCTCGACGCCGACAGTATCGATGTCGTGCTCGGCCCAACCGAAGACGGCGGATACTGGACGATTGGATGGAAGCAGCGTTGGACCGACATGGTCGTGAACGTCGAAATGTCACGGGCAGATGTTCTCGAGAACTCGATACGCGTCGCGACTGAATCCGGTGCCCGGGTAGCGCTTGCGGGGGAGTGGTACGACGTCGACGAGATCGATGATGTGTCACGGCTAGCCAAGGGACTGCCGTCGGAACGGCTTCCGATGTTGAGCAGTCTGCTCGCCGAGGAACCCCTCGCTGCGCAGTCCTCGTCGAAGGTCAGCGTGGTCGTACCCGCATTGGATGAGGGCGAGAACATCGCTGCGGTGGTCGAGGGGTTGTTTGTACATGGAGCCGACCACGTGGTCGTGGCCGACAACGGCTCGACCGACGACACTGCACGTCGCGCCGAAGCTGCCGGTGCCGAAGTGGTCACTGAACCCCGCCGGGGATATGGCTACGCCTGTCAGCGAGGTACCGAGGCAGCCCTCGCTGCTGGAGCGACAGTGGTCGCCTACATCGACGGCGATGAAAGCTCACGGCCCAGCGAGCTCCGATCGATCGTCGGTCCGGTACTCGCCGGAACCGCACGGCTCGTCCTCGGCTCCCGAACGAAGGGCAACATTGCTGTAGGGGCCATGCCTGCGCACCAGAAGGCCGGCAATGTCGCTACCGCCGGGCTTATGCGGTTGCTGTACCGGGTACCGGTAAGCGACCTCGGGCCGTATCGGGCCATCGACGCCGACCTGCTTCGAGAGCTCGATATGAGTGAGATGACCTTTGGCTGGCCCACCGAGATGATGGTCAAGACAGCGGCCCGCGACGAGCTGATCGTGGAAGTGCCGGTGAGTTGGGATGCTCGTGCGACCGGAGAGTCCAAAGTCGGGGGAACCGTCGTTGGATCGGTGCTCGCTGGCTGGCACATCATGAAGGTGACGCTCCGCCACGCCCGGTAGGCGATTGGTTCGATAGCGTTTGGTGAATGATCGGACTCATCACCGGCAGTGGCTTCGCCGAGTTGCCAGCGCTCACCGGCCATCGGGTCGAGACCGTGGACACCGAGTATGGAGTCGTTTCGGTCACCCACGCCCGCTGGAACGGCGAACACGACCTCGTGTTCATTCCTCGCCATGGGGCCGACCATTCCATTGCCCCGCATCTCATCAACTATCGAGCCAACATCGCTGCGCTCCATGCGGTCGGAGTGCGTGCAGTTCTGGCAACCGCTGTTAGCGGCGCGATCAGCCCGGGCTTTGAGATCGGCCAACTCGTCTTGGTCGACGACTTCCTCAATTTCACCCACGGTCGGGCAGACACCTTCTTCGACACGATCGAAACCGTTCGCCACACCGAGATGACCACCGCCTACGACCCCGAACTCCGGGCGTTGGTGCGGTCGGGCGCCGCCGACGTTGGGGTCGAGCTCGTCGACGGAGGGGTGTATTCGACGTTCAACGGCCCACGGTTTGAGTCACCGGCCGAGATCCGGATGGCCGAACGCGCCGGGGCCGACCTCGTTGGCATGACCGGCTATCCCGAAGTTGTGCTCGCTCGAGAGCGGGGCCTCGCCTACTGCTCGATCGCCATCGTCTCCAATCATGCGGCGGGCAAGGGGGATGAACTGTCTATCCCCGAGATCATGGCGATTATCGCCTCGGCGGGTCCTGGCGTGCTCAAGGTGATCGGTGCAACTGTTGCCGCCTATCACGAACTGGCCGACGACCCAGCGAAGGCTGGCTTACGAATGGTGTCGGGAGATGAGGGAGCCGACTGGGACATGGCGAATCCAGACAACCGAGCGCAAGCCATCTCTGGAACACCCGAGGACGGAGCGTGAGCGTGAAGCGGACCCGCTTGGTCGCCGATGCAGTGATCCCGGCCGACGGCACCGACGCAGTCATCTTTGACGCAGCTATCGACATCGACGCCGATGGCCGAATTGAATCGGTGAGCCCGGTCAATGAACTTAGTGACGCCGACTTTGACGGGAAAGTGCACGCGGTGGGTGGCTTGTTGATGCCGGGCCTCGTCAACGCGCATGCCCATACCCCGATGATCCTTCTTCGCTCGGCGGGCGACGGTCTACCCCTCGAGCAGTGGCTCACCGAAGCGGTGTGGCCGCGCGAGGGAAAGCTCAAGAATGACGCCGTGCATTGGGGTCAGACCCTCGGGTCGATCGAGATGCTGCGGGCTGGGGTCACGACGACGATCGAGAACTACGGCTTCGAAGAGGTCATTCTCGATGCTGGCCTAGCCGTTGGTCAGCGCGTGGTCATGGCAACGGGCATCTTGTCCGTCTTCTTTCCCGAGGACGATCGCTACTCGAAACGAGTTCAAGGCTTGGCCGACTTCTTCGATGCTCGACACGACCCCGACGCACGCGCCTACGCCGCGTTTGGCCCGCATTCGGTGCACGACCATGGGCCGGACCGGCTCGTCGAGTTGGCGACAGCAGCCGCTGATCGCGATGCCCTGATCACGCTTCATCTCGAAGAGACCGAGGGGGAACGCCAACAGGTGCTCGACAAGTACGGGAAGTCAGCAACGCAGATCCTCAGCGACAGCGGTGTACTGGAAGGGCGTGTCCTCGCTGCCCATGGCGTTTGGCTCGACGATGCTGACCGGGCGGTGCTGGGGGAAGCGGGCGCTGCGGTGGCGCACTGCCCACAATCCAACGGAAAGCTGGGCTCGGGCATTGCCGACGTGCCGGCGATGCTCGACGCTGGGATCACCGTTGGGCTGGGCACCGACGGGCCCGCGTCCAACGACAGCCTCAGCCTCTGGGACGAACTCCGGTTGGCGCCGCTCTTTGCGCGGGCTCGCTCTTCGAACCCTGAAGCACTCGATGCAGCGACGGCGTTGGATCTGGCAACCCGCCAGGGTGCGCGGGCGATAGGGCTCGACGATGTTGGCGAACTTCGGGCCGGGAAATGGGCGGACATCATCCGAATCGACCTCGACCAGCCGGCGTTCCAGCCAGGACTTCCGGGCGAACTCTTCAACCATGTGGTGTGGGCTGCATCGGCCGAACACGTCACCGACGTATGGGTAGCCGGCGAGCAGGTAGTCGAGGCAGGGGAGTGCACCAAAGTCGACCGGCAAGAGGCACAGCGAGAAGTCTCTCAAAGGGCAAAAGCACTGTTAGCCTAACCTCGTCCACAAATGTGGGCGTCCGCTCTATCGTTCGTGGCCATTGGTTGCGGCGGCAAGGGCTGGGTCCGATACCCAAGGAAAACACATGGATTCTGTACTCCCACCAAAAGACGACACGATGGCGGGTGTTCGCAAGGCCTTTGGGCTTTCCGACACCGACACGGGTTCACCCGAGGTGCAGATTGCGCTGCTCACCGCACGCATCAGCCACCTCACCGAACACCTGAAGGTCCACAAGAAGGACCACCACAGTCGTCGAGGGCTCCTGATGCTGGTTGGTCAGCGTCGCCGTCTGCTCGATTACGTCGCCGATAACGACGTCGAGCGGTATCGCGAACTGATTGCACATCTAGGAATTCGCCGGTAGGTGACAGAAGCGAGCGGCCCAGCGGCCGCTCGTCTTCGCGTTTGGGGAAACGTTCCTCAGATCCGATCGACTTGTGTCGAACTTGTAAGTAGCGGATTCGCGTTTCAGATACGTCTGAGCGATCCACCCACCAGCCAACGCTGGTGAGGACAGCTCACGGGCAGTCCAGCAGAAGCGAGCCGAAGGTCGGCTCGACAGTCCGGCAAGGTGCCGGGCCATACAACCCGAGACTTTCTCGGGTGAAGGAGAAGCCAATTCATGGCTGAGAAACATTCCGTCAGCGATGCCGTTATGGGCGCGCCTGACAAGATTATGTCGTTCGAAACGGGCCAGCTTGCTGGTCTTGCCGACGGCGCAGTGTTAGCCCAGTTGGGCAACACGATGGTCCTCGTGACCGCAACATCAAGCGATAAGCCACGCGATGGCGCAAGCTTTTTCCCACTGACTGTCGACATGGAAGAGCGCAGCTACGCAGCTGGCAAGATCCCCGGATCGTTCTTCCGTCGTGAAGGCCGTGCCAGCGAAGCCGCAATCCTCGTCGATCGTTTGACCGATCGTCCCTTGCGTCCAAACTTCCCAGACGGTTTCCGCAACGACGTGCACATCGTCGGCACCATCTTCGGCGCCGACATGGAAAACCCGTACGACGTCCTTGCAATCAACGCAGCTTCGGCGGCGCTGATCATTTCCCGTATTCCTTTCGAATCACCGGTCGGTGCAGTACGAATTGCGTACACCGTCGAGGGCGAATGGATTCCGCATCCGACCTACCAAGAGAGTGCCGAGAGCACCTTCGAAATGGTTGTGGCTGGACGCCTTCTCGACGATGACGATGTCGCCGTCATGATGGTTGAAGCCGGTGGAACCGACAAGACCTGGGGCGTTCACGTCGCTGGCGGTCCAGTTGTCGACGAAGGCACCTTGGCAGAAGGCCTCGACGCATCGAAGAAGTGGATTCGCCAAGCCATCGAGCTTCAAGAATCACTGCTCGAAAAGGTCGGCGCGAAAGAGAAGATGACCTTCCCCGTTCTCGGCGACTACAGCCCAGAGCTGCTCGCCGCTGTCGAGACCGGCTTCGGCGCCAAGATCGCTGCGACCCAGACCATTGCCGACAAGATGGAACGCCAGAGTGCCGAAAGCGCACTCAAGGACGAAGTCAAAGAAGCTCTCGCCGAGCAGTTCGCTGACGAAGCAGGAGCCATTGGCCAAGCATTCCAGTCGATCAAGAAGGCCGCAGTACGTAAGCGCATCGTCGAAGAAGGCATGCGCATCGATGGTCGCAAGACCGATGAACTACGCCAGGTCTCCTCTGAGGTCGACCTCATCCCTACCGCGCACGGCTCGGGCTTGTTCCAGCGTGGCGACACTCAGGTCATGAACATCACGACCTTGGGCATGGGACGCATGGACCAAATGATCGACGGTATCGACCCAATCGATCGCAAGCGTTACATGCACCACTACAACTTTCCACCATTTAGCACGGGCGAGCCCGGCTTCATGCGTGGACCAAAGCGTCGCGAGATCGGCCACGGAGCGCTCGCAGAGCGTGCGGTGTTCCCGGTCATCCCATCGATCGAAGAATTCCCGTACACCCTTCGTCTCGTCTCCGAGGTTCTTGCATCGAACGGTTCGTCGTCAATGGCGTCGGTCTGTTCTTCAAGCCTTTCGCTGATGGACGCAGGCGTTCCAATCAAGGCACCCGTTGCTGGTATTGCAATGGGACTCGTCAAGATGGACGACAAGTACATCACTCTCACCGACATCCTCGGTGCTGAAGATGCCATGGGCGACATGGACTTCAAGGTCACCGGCACCGCAGACTTTGTGACCGCACTCCAGCTCGACACCAAGATCGACGGCATCCCCGCCGACGTTCTGTCGGGTGCGCTGAACCAGGCCAAGGCTGCTCGTCTCTCAATTCTTGCCAACATGAAGGAAGCAATTCCTGCACCGCGTGACGAGGTTGGACCGACCGCTCCAAAGATCGTTTCCTTCGAAATCCCGATCGACAAGATCGGCGAGGTCATTGGACCGAAGGGCAAGGTCATCAACGCCATCCAGGCCGAGACCGGCGCAGTCATTTCTGTCGACGACGACGGCATGGTCGGCGTTGTGTCAGTTGCATCCTCTGACAAGGCAGTCGTCGAAGAGGGCGAGCGTCAGATCCGCCTCATCCTCGACCCTCCAACCGCTGAGGTTGGCGAGGTCTACCAGGGCAAGGTCGTGAACATCACCAAGTTCGGTGCGTTCGTGAACATCCTTCCTGGACGCGACGGACTCGTGCACATCAGCAAGCTCGGTGGCGGCAAGCGCATCGACAAGGTTGAAGACGTTGTCTCTCTTGGAGACGACATCGAAGTCAAGGTCGAAGACATCGATCCGAACGGCAAGATCTCGTTGCGCCCAACCGCTGATGGCGGCGGCGACGATGACTCGTCGGGCGGTTCCGGTGGCGGAGGCTCACGTGACCGTGGTGGAGATCGCGGCGGAGACCGTGGTGGCCGCTCCGGCGGTGGCCGTGACGGTGGTGGCCGTGACGGCGGCTCCAGCGATCGTGGTGGAAGCTCGAAGTCTGACGACCGTGAGGTTGCCTCCTTCGAGGAGAGCTTCGATGCTTCCCTCGCCGAGGACCTCGGCGACTTGGGTCCTGCACCCAAGACGAACCGCGGCGGCCGAGGCCGGCGTCGTTAGCGTATTGCCTCAGCCCTAGCGGGCTTCGGCAAACTCGAGTTCTCGCCTAGCGGCTCGAACTCCCAATCGTTCCAGAGAGGGCTCCCGAATGTTCGGGGGCCCTCTTCTGCGTTTTTCGATGCGAGATCTCCCCGCGCTGGTCGTGCACATCAACTTCCCACTCGTCGACCTGACTTCGGAGAACGGGCCCATCAGGCAGATCCCAGGCAGCCATCGATCGCGATCGCCCATCCCGTCGTTGGCGAATGAGCCAGAGTGGATGCGTCTCAGCACCGTATGTCCGCTACCCGCCGGCTCGGCGATTATTCGTGACGCGAGGTGCTGGCACGGCGGAACTCCCAACCTGTCTCGAATGGTTCGAGCAATGCCAAACATTGAGTACATGGCTCCGTCGCTGTCAGTCTCTGCGAGCGTGGACCGATAGGTAAGTCAGTCTTGAGGTGGCGGTGATCTGCCGCTCGCAGCCACGGGGGATGAGCGCGAGGACATCGGTGGCGAGTGTGCTTTCGGCTCCGTCGATGGTTAGCTGGCCCGTTCCAGACATGCCGATGATCAGCACGTCGACTTCGTCGTTGACATGACTGCCCATAACCTCCCCGCTTTCGAGAACAGCCAGGTTGCATCGGAGTTGTTCGCTCGACGCGCTGTAGACGACTCCGCTCGGACCGGACAGGGAAAGCGATCCGACGCTTTCGATCAGTGGGGTCGAGGGGTCGCACACTCGATTGATCGAAAGTGGTCCGTCTTGGGCCTGGGTAACTGGGAGCTTGGGTGTGTTTGTCATGCGAGCAAAGCGAACTGGAGAGAGGACGCCCCAAAGATGGGGACGAGAAGCAGAACGGTGAGGGCAGGTTACGCCGGGCGTTCCGCACAGAGCTACTCAGTAGGGCCGGTGTCGACGGCGGTGAGGTCGATGACTGGTGGAGGGTCGTCCACTGCTTGGCCTCCTCCAGCGGTCAAAACCAAAGCAACCGTGAGCAGCACGCCAGCTGTTCTCTTGCTGATTCTTCTCATGACGCGGTATCGACGTCTTGAGGTGCCCACTTGACTAAAGAGGTCGTTTCTAGGGCACTTCGCTAGTGAGCGCCGACTCGCTCAGACAACTAACGATCGCCGGTGCGACGTGGATCAGTTCGTCGTTGGTCAACGCCGCACCTACCGCATCTCGCCGAACTGACGGTCGAGCATGTGTTGCGGCCCGGTTATTCATTCTCCGACGAGTTTGAATTTGGACTCGATCTGATCCTCGACGGCCTCGAGCAGCGGCTCGAATAGTTCCCGATTACTCGGCGCGTTGGAGTTCGGCGTGCAGGTGGTGGGTGAGTGGCTCACCGACGGCCGCCATTGAAACGTCGTAGCTCAACGTGTCGGCATCGACGCTGTAGCTTCGTGTCGTCGCTGTCACGCTCTTGGCCGTCGCCGTGCCAAGAACCTGCACCGACGTGAGGTCCATCGAGGAACCTGAGACCGTTCCTTCCAGGGATTCGACAATCCCGCTCGGGATCGAAAGCACGAACTCGACTCGATCGATTCCGATCGGGCGGATATATCCGCTTTCGGTGTGCAGCGGAGTGCCGTTCGGGTATTTGGTCTTCTGAACGAAGGTGAGAAAGGACTTCCCAACGTGGCCAAACACGGTCTCTTCGGTGTACTCGAAGTCATCGATCGTCGGGTAGCTGCCGGTGCCCTTGCCTCGCCATGTGCCGAGCAAAAACGAAAGGTGGGCAATCTCTGGGGCGAGCGAAGGACCGGTGGCGTTGGACATGTCTCATTATGGTCGATCACCGGCTGCTCCTGATCGGAATCTTTCCTCTAGTTGAAGGCGGGCGTGGGAACGCCAACGTCAACCCAGTCTCCGCAGCTAGGGGCTTTCTAACGGCGGGAGATACGATTATTTGCCGGTATGAACAACGGCATTGAACAGACCACGCTCGACAATGGGCTCCGTATCGTGACCGAGCACATGGCTTCCTCTCGGAGCGCATCGATCGGCGTGTGGGTTGCTGTTGGTTCTCGCGACGAAAGCCCAGAACGCTCCGGAGCATCACACTTTCTCGAGCACCTGCTGTTCAAAGGAACCGACGGTCGGTCGGCTCGCTCCGTTGCCGAAGCCGTCGATCGTGTGGGCGGCGATATGAACGCGTTTACTTCCCGCGAGCACACAGCGTTCTACGCTCGGGTACCCGCAACATCTCAGGAGATGGCTGCCGATCTGCTCTTCGATGTATTGGCAAACCCAGCGTTGCGCCCCGTCGACGTCGATGCCGAACGCCTCGTCATCACCGAAGAACTCATCGCCGCGTACGACACACCAGATGACGTCGTCTTCATCTCTCTGTACGACGCGCTGTTCGACGGCCATCCCCTCGCACGCGAAGTGCTGGGTTCCGCCACCACTATCGAGGCAATGACGTCGGACCATATTCGGAGCTTCCATAACGAGTGGTACACGCCAGCGAACTTGGTGATCTCGGCGGCGGGCGACGTCGATCATGACCTGCTGGTCAAGCGAGCCGAAACTCACTTCATGGCCGTCGACCCAGGCCAGCCACCAAAGCGGGAAGCTGCTACCGCTGTTCAGCCGAAAATGGTTTCTACTGAACGTCCGGTCGAACAATTGCACGTCGCCCTCGGGTGGCGCTCGATCAGCCACGGCGAAGATCGGCGATACGAGCTTGCGCTAGCAAACCAAATTCTGGGCGGGTCACCATCGTCGCGGCTCTTCCAGAGCATCCGCGAAGAACGTGCGCTTGCGTACACGGTGTTCTCACAAACGTCGGGCTACGTCGACGCCGGGTCGGCCAGCCTGTACGCCGCTACGTCAGCGGCTCGTGGCCCCGAACTACTCACTGGGCTACAAGAGGCGATTGGTGCATTCGTTGCTCACGGAATCACCGGGGCCGAACTTGATCGCGCACGAACCGGTCTCGAGGGCGCCATGGTTCTGGGTCTCGAAGACGCCGGGTCTCGCATGACCCGCATGGCGACAGGTGTGGCTCTGCGCGGCGAAGTTACACCGATCGATACGTTCCTCGAACGGTTGCAATCGGTCACCGTCGAGGGGATCAACGAGGTGATCTGCGACGTGTACAGCGTCGACCCGGTGATCTCCGTCGTCGGTCCGGCGGTCGGACTAGAGGCTCTCCAATAGAGCGAGTCCGCGTTGTCGGCTCTCCCGGTGGGGATTCGGGAGAGCGTTCACAGTAGCTTCGTGCCTATGGCGAACCTCATGACGGTCCGCAAGCGGCGTTTTCCTCGTCGGTGCTTGGTGGCGGTTACCAGCGTCGTTGTCGGAGCGCTCTTTGCGAGCACATTGGCCGCTGCTGGCGCCCAAACCGGTGGGACCGTCAACGCGGTGTCCGAGCCGATTATCGATCGAGGTGTCACGATCGAACTGGCGCCACTCCTGACCATCCCAGCCGATCAATTCGGGCAACCTCGTATCAACCAGTTCGCGCTTCAAGGTGAGCGTTTGTTTGCAGTGACCGACCTCGGCGGTCGGATCTATGAGATCGTGCCCCAGAGCGAGGGTTTGCTACAGCCAGCGTCGCCGGACCTCTTCTTTGACGTAGCGTCGGCGATCAACGCAACGCCCGGTCGACAGTTCGATACGTCAAACACGTTTCACGGTGGCCTGCGAAGTGTTGCCTTTCACCCAGATTTTGACTCCAACGGATTGTTTTACACCTCGGTAATGGAGCGTCGGCCGGCGAACCCGGCGACCTCGACCTATCTGAGCGACGTGCCCCAGCCGAACATCGCCGATGGAGTGGTGGTCGAGTGGCGTGTCGACCCCGCAACGGGAGAGCCTGACCCCGGCTCCTACCGCGAGGTGTTCCGCGTTGGGATTCCTTTTTATGACCACCCGATCAAACAAATGGCGTTCAATCCGTTTGCTCAGCCCGGGGACGCGGACTACGGGTTGCTGTACGTCGCGCACGGGGACG
The DNA here is from genome assembly GCA_964494395.1 of uncultured Acidimicrobiales bacterium. Taxonomy (GTDB): domain Bacteria; phylum Actinomycetota; class Acidimicrobiia; order Acidimicrobiales; family SHLQ01; genus SHLQ01. The sequence goes on from CAZBTI010000004.1 coordinate 25,604, forward strand.
GTAGCTCCCAACCTGCGCCTGAGGGCGGCGGCGTGCGCAACGATGCGCTCGGGAAGATCTTGCGCGTCGACCCACTCCGTCAAGGTGACGGGTCGAGCTACGGCGTGCCCGCCGATAACCCGTTCGTCGGAAACCCCTCGATGCTCGATGAGGTGTATTCGCTCGGTCACCGGAATCCTCACCACCTTTCATTTGCCCAAGGTGAGGACGGCCGAGCCCGCCTGATCGTCGCTGAGGTGGGACGCGACAACGTTGAGGAGATCAACCTGATCGAATCCGGAGCCAACTACGGCTGGTCCTTGCGCGAAGGCACGTTCGTCCACCTCCAAGACGAGGGCGACCTCATCACCGGAGTAGCCCCGCTTCCGGCTAACGAGGCTGAGTTTGGGTTCACGTTCCCGGCCGCCCAGTACGGCCATGTCGGTTCCGTTGGAGCGGGACTGCCCAGCCAGGGGGTCGCCGGGGGCTATGTCGTAGCCAACGGATCGCCTCTCGACGGTGAGTACTTCTACTCGGACTTCCCGGTCTCAGGGCGAGTGTATTCATCAGAGTTCGACGAAATGATCGGTGCGGTTACCAGACTTGACTCGGCCGACCCCGCTCGCGACGAGCCGAACGAACTCACCCAAGCAGCGACTGGTCTGGTGAGCGTGCTGTTCGATCATGACGCCAACCCCGCAACGCCGTCCCAACCCCGAGACGACCTTCTTGACGTCTTCGACGACGCTCCGTCCTATGACGGTTCTGGGCGTGCCGATGTGCGCTTTGGCCAAGGTGCCGCCGGTGAGATGTACGTGTCGAGCAAGAAGAACGGAGTTATCTACCTCGTCATGAACTCGGTGGCTCCGACCGAGTTGTGCGAAGGGCTACCCCGAACCGTCAATGGGTTGACGGGCACGCCAGGGCCTGATGTGATCATCGGGACAGCCGGGCCAGACGTGATTCGTGGTGACGGCGGCGACGACGTGATTTGTGGTCGAGGAGGAGCCGACGAAATTCGCGGCGAAGGCGGTTCCGACCGCATCTATGGCGGCCAGGGAGCCGATACGGTGTTCGGCGGCCGTGGCGATGACACCTTGTTGGGCGGGCGAGGCGGAGACCACCTCGTGGGTGGGCGTGGCGAAGATACGATCCGTGGTGAATTCGGCTTCGATCGGATCGACGGTGGTGCCGGAGACGATGAGCTCTTTGGCGGCCGAGGCAACGACGAACTGCGAGGTGGTGCCGGAGCCGACTCCGCTACCGGCGGCGCAGGTTCTGACAGCTGCGATGCGATCGTTCGCGTCGTCGCCGGGTGTGAAGCATTGAGCTAGCGCCTTCTTCTGAACGCTCTAGGACGGGGCGAGACGTCGAAGGTCTATTCGCAGTACCTGTCTCGGCCGCCCAGAGACATTGCGCGAGGGCGAGTGGAGTGCTCGGGGGTCGAATACCACGACGTCGCCCGGGCTACCGGTGATCTCGGTGACGCGGCAATGCGTCCCGTCGGCGGAGGTGCCGTTGGAGACGAACTGTTCCATACGATCGAGCGGTGGTCCTGCGGTGCAGAGCTCAGCGAACCACTCATTCGTTTCGACCAAGCGGTCGAGGAGATCCCCGACGGGGAGGAGTCGAAGCGCGTCGGGGTCCATCACCACGTCGCGGTTGACGTGGCTAAACGCCCGAACCTGTCGCCCGTCGACCACTCCATCTCGAGATGCGAAAACCTCGCCTCTCCGATGAGATCCGGTCACGGCCACCGTTGGCCCCGTAGCTCGGTCGACGACATCGAGGAAGACAAACGCGAAGAGACTCCACGGCTCGTCGTCGCCAACGACGATTGGTTCGTCGCTATGCCAACGCTGGTGAGGGACGTTCCACCCGCCTTCGGTTCCGGGGAAGGTCAGCAGTGAATACCACTTGTCGAGCGGCTCCCACCGGTCAGCTCCAAAGATGGAGTTCACCCGTTTTGTTATGGCCGTGAGTGAGGGCTCGAAGGAACCGTTCGATTGCAGTTCGTCCATAACAGCATTCGTGCCGGACAAGCGGTAACCGCGTTCTTTGACCACCGGATCATCGAAGCGCGCAAACCAGCTGGCCGGGTCATCTTCTCGAATGGCGAATGAGCGCTCGATCGATTGCCAGAAGTGCTGCTTGAGGGTGGCGATGGTTACTTGATCGATGACGTTGCGAAGCGCGAGCACGCCTTCTTGACGGAAGGTTTCAATGTCGGAGTTCGACTCATCGTCCACCCACACGAGTGTACGCGACGGGTTAGGCTCAGCCCCATGATTCGAGTCGGAGTAACGGGAGCAGGCGGAAAGATGGGCGGCGAGGTGTGCAACGCCGTGCGAGCCGCTGACGGGTTCGAACTGGTGGCGGGGATCGACCCGAACGCCGACGGACTACCGGCTGACATCACTGCAGTTAGCGCAATCTCCGACCTCGATGCGTCGACGGTCGATGTGATCATCGATTTCACCCACCTTGAGGTCGGGCGCACCGTGCTCAACTGGTGCGCCGCGAATGGTGTGCATGCCGTCGTCGGTACGACCGGCTTCACGAATGACGATCTCGCCGGATACCGGGCGGGCTTCACGTCGAGCAACGCGATGATCGCACCGAACTTTGCGATCGGCGCGGTGATGATGATGCGCATGGCCGAGATCGCCGCTCCGCACTTCCAAACCGCTGAGGTGATCGAGTACCACCACAACAACAAGAAAGATGCCCCATCTGGCACCGCCATGATGACGGCGCAACGTATCGAGGCTGCCAAGGCCGAGACCGGATCAAGTTACGACCCGGACCCGACCGAGAACGAGGTCGTTGCCGGATCCCGCGGCGGCAAAGTCGGCGGAGTTGGAGTGCACGGCATTCGCATGGAGGGCATGGTTGCTCATCAAGAGGTCATCTTTGGAACGACCGGAGAAACCCTGACGATCCGCCACGACAGTCTCGACCGAAAGTCCTTCATGCCAGGAGTGCTTCTCGCCGCGGGCAAGATCGCCGACTTGCCCGGACTTACCCTCGGCCTTGACTCACTCCTCTTCGACTAGGCGTCCCCAACAAGCCACAAAGATTTGTACAGGCTGACAGACCGTCACGGTCTGTCAGCCTGTACAAATCTTTGTCCGATGATGTTTGGGGCGGTATCCGGAAACCAAAATCGGTACTTTTACAATGATCTTTAGTTGCTTTTGGCCGACCGAATCCTTGTGAAGCATCTGGCTGAAGTATTCTGAGAGCATGGTCGCTATCGATGCTCCGCCGTTTGTCGACGGCCTTGGGGAACCCTCGATTCGCCCGTACGCGAGCGAGGACCACAAATGGGCCTGCGAACTACTCGATTCGGTAGGCGGTCGATTCCGCGTTCGTCGAGGGAGAGTTATCGACACCGCGGTTCTCGCCGGCCTCATTGGGATGCGTGACGGCCACCGCAACACGCTCGTGACTATCACTCGCCACCGAAGAGACTTCGAACTTTCGGTGATTGCGAGCAACCCGTTCGACCCAGAACTTGTACAACTCGTCATCCGCGCAGCGCTTCAATACCGTCAACCCGGAGCGAGTCGTGCATACGCGATTTGCTCGAACGCGCAATTCGGAATTCAGCGAGCTCTACAGAACGCTGACTTCCGTTTGTGTGCCACCAGGCCCGGCGCAATGGAAGCGGTCGGAAGGCGATCCCCGCACCCACTCGTCAGCCACTTCGGCGGCCTTCCCGTGCGCGACGAGATCGAATTCGATTTCCTGATCCGCTGACCTGTGTTTCTAACCCCACGCTGGCTCGCATCTCACCTCTTCGTCTCCGTACTGGTCGCGGCGTTCATCGTTGCGGGTTTCTGGCAGATCAATCGTCTTGGGCAACGCCAAGACGTGAACGCACTCATTACTGCTCGCCTCGGCCAGATCGTCCGCCTCGACAGCGTCGCCACTGAGCCCTTCGAGGACCTCGAGTTTCGTCGAGTGCAGGTGCGGGGCAATTTCGAACCGAACTCAGAAATCCTCATCGCCAATCGAAGTCGAGAAGGCGAACCAGGCTTCTGGGTCTGGACGAACTTCGAAACCGACTCGGGAGACATTTTGGTCAACCGAGGTTTCGTCAACCGAGAGATCATCCTCGGGACAGCACAACTCGCCATCGGTGAGGACCTCGCGCCGACCGGTGGACAGGTGACCATCGAAGGGCTCATTCGCGAAGGTTTCGAACGCGGCAACCTGAGCGAGAACGGCGATCAGCTCAGCATCCCGAACCCGGAGCTGGCCACACAGACGCTCGGCACCGACCCGATCCTCGATCCAGCGCTGTATTTGCAGCTTGAAGCCCAGGAGCCTTCGCGCTCTCAGGCCTTTCCTCAAGTCCTGCCACCTCCCGATCTGGGGGAGGGGCCTCACCTCAGCTACGCCTTCCAGTGGTTTACCTTCGCAACTATTGGCGTTATTGGCTACGGCATCTTGCTTCGTCGGATCAAGCGCGGCGATCAGACGCGAGGCGATGTTCCAGTAGCCGCGCCCGTCTAGCACGGCCGACGGCCCGGTCACGGTCCGTTGCCGAACAGCGGGGAAAACGCCAAATGCGCTGAATTTCGCGGCAGACTGTTCATTCGCGTAAGGAGATTCGACATGGCTCGATTTGGACAAGTACTCACCGCAATGATTACGCCGTTTACCAGTGACGGAGATCTCGATCTTGAGGGCGCTCAGAAGTTGGCCAAGTGGCTGGTCGAAAACGGGAACGAGGGCCTTGTCGTTGCGGGGACGACCGGGGAGAGCCCGACCATTACCCAAGCCGAACAGATCGATCTGATCAAAGCCGTCGTGGAAGCTGTCGATGTTCCCGTCATTGCCGGAACCGGGAGCAACGACACCAGAGCGGCGGTCAAAAACACTGAACTCGCAACCGCTGCCGGTGCCGATGGGCTTCTCGTCGTCTCGCCGTATTACAACCGTCCATCTCAGGCTGGCTTGCTCGCACACTTCGAAGCCGTCGCTGGTGCCTCTGACCTGCCGATCATGCTCTACGACATCCCCGGGCGAACCGGACGCAAGATGGCGACCGACACCATTCTACAACTCGCACAGATCTCAAACGTCGTCGCGCTGAAGGACGCTGCCGGCGATCCTGCCGAAACCTCGTTCCTCATTGCCGAAGCCGACGACGAATTCGAGGTGTACTCCGGAGACGACGCTCTGACCCTGTCCCTTCTTGCGGTCGGTGCGGTTGGTGTTGTCGGCGTGGCAACTCACTGGGCAGCTCCGGAGATTGCAGCGATGATCTCGGCCTTCACCAACGGTGATGTAGCCGAAGCGCGCCGCCTCAACCAGACCCTTCTCGCCTCGTGGGATATCGAGACTGGCGATTCTCGACCGAACCCCATCCCGAGCAAGACCATGATGAGGCTCCTCGGACAACCCGGTGGCCAGTGTCGCTTGCCAATGGGCCCTGAGCCGGTCGAACTTGAAGACCTCTGCCGTAAGGTTCTGTCGAACCTTGGACGTCCAGGCTTCTAATGGCCGAACCGGTAGGCATCACCTTTCTCGGCGGCCTCGGAGACATCGGGCGAAACTGCGCGCTGCTCGAGACGAACGGGCGCATCGTCATCTTGGACTGCGGTCAGATGTTTGCCGACGAAACCCAGCCGGGGGTCCAGTCGATCCTGCCGGACTTCTCCTACTTGGTCGACAAGGCTGACCGGATCGATGGTTGCGTGGTCACCCACGCCCACGAGGACCACATCGGTGGCGTCACCTTTCTTTTGGAGGCCGTCCCCGATCTCGAACTCGACTTCTATGGCACGGCGTTCACCCTTGGCTTAGTCCGACACAAGCTGCAAGAACGCAACCTTGCCGGGCGCGCCAATCTGCATGTTCTCAACGACGGCGATACACGAAAGATCGGTCCGTTCGAGTGTGAGTTCTTGCCGGTGACCCACTCGACTCCGTCGGGCCTCATCACGGCGTTTACGACGCCACAGGGCATCATCTTGCACTCGAGCGACTTCAAACTCGACCACACTCCTGTCGATGGCCGTATCACCGACCTCCCTCGGATCGGCGCGTTGTCACAAAGCCCGGGTATCCGTCTGCTTCTTGCAGACTCCACGAATGCAAACACGCCCGGCCAGTCCACGTCGGAATCGACGGTCGGTCCTGTGCTTCGAGGTTTGTTCCACGAGCATCGAGACAAGCGGATCATCGTCGGCGCGTTCGCCAGCCACATTCACCGCATCCAACAGATTGCCGACGTCGCAATCGAACAGGGCCGCACCATCGTCACGCTCGGTCGCTCGATGAAGCGGAACGTGGCTCTCGCCCGCGACCTTGGCCTGCTCTCCATCCCCGACGCTCGCATTCGAGATATTGCCGACGCCGATGATCTCGACCCGATCAAGACCTGCATCATCTCCACCGGTAGCCAGGGTGAGTTCCGCTCGGCGCTCACGTTGATGGCGCAGAACGACAGTCGGTGGATCACCGTTGGTCCACAGGACACCGTGATCTTTAGCTCGCATCCAATTCCGGGTAACGAAGCTGCCGTTGGTCGGGTGCGTTCTGGCCTTGCACGTCAAGGCGCCTCGATTGTTCACTCGGGTCAGGTAGACGTACACACGACTGGTCATGGCACCCAGCAAGAGCTGTTGGCGTTGCACAGCGTGGCGAACCCCGAACTCTTCGTCCCCGTGCACGGTGAATATGAGCACCTCATTGGTCATGCCGATCTGGCCATGCGCCGAGGGATGGCGCCAGAGAACGTCCTGGTTGCTACCGATGGCGACCAACTGCTGCTCACCGACGATGGGATTAGCAAGAACGGTCAAGTTTCTGGCGAGTACATCTACATGGATGGCTCGGCCGAGGCACTTACCGAAGCAATTCTTCAAGAGCGGCTTCTCATGCGCGATGCGGGTTTCGTGTCGGTCATCGCCGAAATCGATCTCGAACATCGCGAGATTGCTTTCGGACCTGTCGTGACCTCTCGGGGCTGGGCATCGCCGAACGAACGCTTCGACCTCGAAACAGGTGCTGCGAGCGAGGCGAAGACGGCGATCGAGAAGGCGCTTCTCGAATCAGGCGACCTACGCGACATGGAACGTGTAAGCCGGCGTGCGGTTGGTAGTTACGTTGCGCAGGTCACTCGTCGCCGCCCGGTCATCGTGCCCGTCATTCGCGCCGTTCCCTCCGACTAGTTCGGCTTCTTCGGTGGAGCGGACAACGAGGCAACTGCGCTTCGCTGTCATTTGAACGCACAGTGTGAAGTCGCGAGTTTCGGTGCGCGCGATCAGGGAGACTCTGCGCGCGAAATGCCAGACTCGTGTGGCTGGTGTCAACTAGTGTTGCCAACACTGTGGCAACAAAATCGAAGACTCCAAAGCAGACTCGGACGTCCACGCGTCGACCGCCGAGCACCCGGGCCAAGACCACCCGGGGACGCGCTCCAGCGAAACGGACGACCACCACCACGAAACGCAAGCCAGCATCGAGGAGCAGGGCGCAACAAAGCGTCATGAGCACCCTCGATGAGGCGTTGAATGGAGCGGGCCCCGACCTGATTGGCCTCTTCCTTCTCGGTACGGCAGTTCTCACAGCGCTCGGCATCTACACCTCGACCTCGGGAATTCTCGGTCAGGCGTTCAGCGGGGGCTTGGGCTGGCTAATGGGCGTCTTTCGCTATGTTGCTCCGCTATTCATTGCGGGCATGGGAATCGCCGTCATCCGCCGCGGCGGCGAAAACAGTCACGTCCTTCCCCCACGATTTGTCGTCGGTGGAATGGCAGCCCTCGTGTCGATGGCTGGCCTTGTGCATCTCGCGGGCGACAGCCCTGAATGGGGGAGTAGCGTTGCCGAGTTCTCTCGGGCTGGCGGGTTCATTGGCTGGATCGTAGGCGGACCGCTCCTCGCTATTGCGAGCCTCTGGGGTGCCCTTTTCATCCTGCTCGTCGTTGGCTTCGGTGGGCTCATCGTGATGACCGGGCTCTCGCTGCAGGCGTTGGTCGAAACCATGTTTACCGGCACGAAGACCGTCGTTGGCGTCGCAGCCGACGGCACTCGAAATCTCTTCGTGATCAACGACTCCTCGCGCGCATTTATCAACGACGACATCTTGAACGAAGACCCAAATGCGCCGCAGGTGCACGTCGGCGGACGTGCCGTCCCACGAGGGGCGAGCGCTCATGAAGAGGTCGTGACCGAACTGGTGCTCGAAGCCGAGGGCAAGACGATCGAGATTCCGGTTCCACGCGAAGACGAAGAAGACGGTTCGAACAATGGCACTGAGTCGGCCGAGACAACATCGAAGTCGAGCGCTCCATTCGATCAAGATGCCAATGCGACCGAGGCCCCCACTCCGACCGTTGTCGTTCCACAACCCGCACCGCCACAGCAGCTTGAGACCGAGTTGGCTCTCACCGTCGAAGGTGACCGCGACTGGGTACTACCCCCAATGTCGATGCTCGGCCGCTCCGGATCTCAGGATGTCGACCAAGACGCTGTAGTTGCGAGAGGCCGCACTCTTGAGCGGGCGCTCGCCGAACACGGCGTAGAGACTCGGCTCATCAACATGGTGGTCGGTCCAACCGTGACGAGGTTCGAGCTCGAACTCGGCCTTGGCGTTAAGGTCGCAAAGGTCAAGAACCTCTCCGACGACATCGCGTATGCAATGGCCTCCAAAGACGTTCGCATCATCGCTCCGATCCCTGGCAAGCAGGCCATTGGTGTCGAAGTACCAAACGAAGAGCGCCAGATCATTGCGGTCGGTGACATTCTCAGCTCCCTAGAAGCTCAAGCAGCGAAGGGAGCCATGGAAGTTGCCATCGGACGCGATATCAACGGCAAGTCGCTCCTGGCCGATCTCTCGAAGATGCCGCACACGCTTGTTGCTGGCGCTACCGGCGCGGGCAAGTCCTCGGGCATCAACTCGATCATCACCTCGCTACTCATGCGGAACACCCCCGACGACGTTCGCATGATCCTGATCGATCCAAAGCGCGTGGAGATGACGCAGTACGAGCGGATCCCGCACCTGCTTACCCAGCCCGTTACCGACCCGAAGAAGGCAGCGAACGCGCTGGCATGGGCAGTTCGTGAGATGGAGCGCCGCTATGAACTCCTCGAAGAATGCCGATTCCGCGATATCGGCGGTTATAACGCGGCATTCGACGATGGCAAGATCAAGGCCAAGCCGGGCCAACTCGGTCCCGATGGCGAGCCTCGTCGCTTCACCCGCCTGCCGTACATTTTGGTCGTCGTCGACGAGTTGGCCGACCTGATGATGGTGGCTGCTCGCGACGTTGAAGACTCGATCGTCCGTATTGGTCAGAAGGCTCGTGCGGTTGGAATCCATATGGTGATCGCTACCCAGCGCCCATCTGTCGACGTCATCACCGGCTTGATCAAGGCCAACGTGCCGGCCCGCGTTGCCTACGCTGTGTCGAGCATGCAGGACAGTCGGGTGATTCTCGGGTCGCCGGGAGCTGAGCGCCTCGTCGGCAAGGGTGACTTGCTCTTTCAAGATCCGACCAGTTCTACTCCGCTGCGCCTGCAGGGTGCGTGGGTCGAAGAAGCAGAAGTCAAGAAGATCGTCAAGCACTGGCGTCAGCAGGGCGCTGATGTGGTCTCCTCCAACGAGTCCGAAGTGCTGGGCGGGGCTGATGTGAACCCCGCCCCGACTGGCGCACCCGCTTCCACAGCAGATGCCACGTCGGATCAGGCGGGACCTCCTCCGGCCGAGGCGACCCACACGGGCGCGGGCACCGCAGCCGATAGTGCAGATGCTGCCGCAACGTCTGCGCCTGCGGTCGACTTGACGGGCATGCCGGGGATGCCGTCGTCTGCGCCTGCCGGTGCCGACGCCATCACGGCTGATCGGCCTTCCGACGACGACGCCGATGACCTTCTTTGGCAGGCAATGGAGCTTGTTGTGAGCTCAGGGCTTGGGTCAACATCCATGCTGCAACGAAAGTTGCGAGTTGGCTTCTCCCGGGCTGGTCGCATCATGGACGAACTTGAGCAAAAGGGCATTGTCGGTCCGAGTGAAGGCTCGAAGGCTCGTGACGTGCTGCTGAGCCCAGAGCAGCTCCAGCAGTTACGCAACGGCGGCCAGTAGCCTCAGCGATATGTCACCACTTGATTTCCTCTCCGCGCCTTCGGTGCCGATCGCGATCATCGAGGTCCTCATAGGTCTATTCCTGCTGAGCAAGGCCGCGGATCTCTTCGTCGATGGAGCAGTAGCTTGCGCCAACGCAGCGAAGCTATCCCCAGTAGTCGTCGGCGCTGTGGTCGTCGGATTCGGCACAAGCGCTCCAGAGCTCTTGGTCTCCGGCATCGCTGCGTTTACTGGAGAGTCGGTCGACAAGGAAACCGGGGAGATTACGAACGGTCTCGACGTGGCCCTCGGCAACATCGTTGGCTCGAACGTCGCCAACATTACGCTGGTGCTCGGGGTTGCAGCGCTCGTAGTGCCGCTGTTGGTCAGCCGCGCCGTGATGGTCCGGGAGGCGCCGATCAGCCTCGCTGCTGTTTCGCTCTTTGCCTTCTTCACCATCGGTGGTCTGGCCCTCTGGGAAGGCGTTGTCATGCTCGTCGTTCTCGTCGCCATCCTGTCCTGGATCATCTCGGGTGGCAAGGAGGATTCGGTCGAAGAGGTCGAGACAGAAGAAGGACGTTCGATAGCCCAAAGCCTCGGGATCACACTGCTCGGTCTCACGGGAACAGTGATTGGGGCTCAGCTCATGGTGTGGGGCGCAGTCGGCCTTGCCGCAGCCGTTGGCCTGAGCGGCGGCTTCGTCGGATTTACACTCATCGCCATCGGTACCTCACTACCCGAGCTGGTCACCGCCGTCGCTGCTGCTCGCAAGGGAGAGACCGAATTGATCCTCGGTAACCTGCTCGGCTCCAACATGTTCAACAGCCTCGCCGTAGGCGGAGTGATCGCCATCGTTGGAACCGGGCAGTTCAGCGACCGACTCACCGCTGAGTACGGTGTCGTGGCCATGGTCGTCGTTGCCGTCGTCACCTGGGTCTTCATGGTGACTCGACGGAAAATCACACGGCTCGAGGCAGGGATACTTCTCTCCGCGTATGTCTTTGTCGTCCTGTTGATTTCGGATCTTTCGATCGGCGAATCCATCCGGGACGCCCTGTCGTCGATCGCCTAGTCCGAAGCTATATGCCCAAAGGTATATAGCGGTCAGCGGTTCGGTAGCCTGTTCGCTGATGGCCGAACAATATTGGATTGAAACGCTCGGCTGTCCGAAGAACGAGGTTGACTCGGACAAGCTGGTTGGAACGCTCTCCGCAGACGGTATGACCGCGGCCGAGAGTCCCGAGGCTGCGGACCTCATCGTGGTCAATACCTGTGCATTCATCGAGTCCGCCCGAGAAGAGTCGGTAGACACGATCCTGACGCTTCGAGATCGTTCCGAAGACGCTCGACTCGTCGTAACCGGCTGTATGGCCGAGCGCTATGGCGACGAACTCGATCAGGCACTCGACGAAGTCGACACCGTTGCAGGCTTCGGTGTGCCCGTGACGCTTGGCAAGAAGTCCGGCGCCCAGCCGCTGCCGTCGTTTGATCTGCTCAACCTTCCACGTCCAGCGTCATCGCGGCCGTGGGCATACGTCAAGATCGCGGAAGGCTGCGACCGAAACTGTGGCTTCTGTGCAATCCCGACCTTCCGAGGGCCACAACGATCTCGATCCATCGAATCGATCGTCGACGAGGTGCGCTTACTCGAAGCCGAAGAGATTGTGCTCGTGGCTCAAGACCTCGCTGCCTACGGTCGCGACCAAGGCCAGGGCGAGCGAGCGATTGTGCCACTGCTTGGACAAGTGGCCGACATGGTCGAACGCGTTCGCCTGCTCTACCTCTACCCGTCGGATCTGAACGAGCGACTCATCGAGGCGATCCTCAACACCGGCGTGCCCTACTTCGATCTCTCGCTCCAACACGTCAGCCGCCCCCTTATGCGGAGAATGCGGAGATGGGGTGACGGCGAACGCTTCCTCGAACGCATCGAGCACATTCGCACACAAGCCCCCGACGCAGCCTTTCGGTCGAACTTCATCGTTGGCTACCCAGGCGAGACAGAAGAAGACCACGACGCACTTCTCAGCTTCGTCGAAGCCGCCCAACTCGACTGGTGTGGCTTCTTTTCGTACTCGAAAGAAGAAGGAACCTACGCAGCCGAACTCGACGGCGAGGTCGATCCTGCGCTCATGCAAGAGCGTCTGAGAGAGCTGAGCGGACTACAAGATGCAATCACTCAAAGCCGACGCGACGACCTCATCGGTGAGACCGTCGAAGTACTGGTAGATGCTCCTGGCATTGGACGCACACACCGCGAAGCCCCAGAGATCGACGGCGTGGTCCTGCTGCCCAACGATCTCGCACCAGGAAGCATCGTCGACGTTGAGGTCGCCCACGCGATCGGACCTGACCTCGTTGCCGTAGGTGCCGACGCCGATGACCTAGACGGCGCGGACTAATGGAGACGAGCGAGGCCCAAGAAGCCGGCGCAATGCACCATATTGGCCAGTTCCTCATCAACCCGGCCAATATGATCACCGCAGCGCGAATCATCGCCTCGCCCGTCGCCTTCCTCTTGATTCTGTGGAATGCCGACACGGGTGGTGCATCTTGGGCGGGTTTCATCCTCGGTTGGGTGCTTGCCGTAAGCGATCTGCTCGACGGTTGGCTGGCACGCAAATACAACCTCATCAGCAGGTCCGGTGCCTTCCTCGATCCCCTCGCCGACAAGGTCGTCGTCATCGGAGCGCTGATCTGCTTTGTCGCCGTCGACCGTTTCCACTGGCTTCCCGCTGCACTCATCATCATTCGAGAGGTGGTTATCACCGGCTTCCGCAGTTATTGGGTGAAGCGGAATCGAGCAGTTCCGGCTCGCAAGTCCGGAAAGTATAAGTCGATCGTGCAAGGGCTCGCCCTTCAAGCAGCGCTGTTTCCGCCCCTGCTCGATGCCGACGGCATCGTCACGGCAATGCTTTGGTTCGCCGTAGCCTTCACGTTGTATTCGGGCGGGCGCTACCTGGCCGACGGATCCAGTGCCACACGGCTGAGCGGCAACATCGATGAACAAGTTTGAGACTACGAGAACGAGAGAGTGACCAATGCGTTGTGAAGTTGTAGCGGTCGGGAGCGAACTCCTACTAGGTCAGATCAACGACACGAATTCTTCGTGGATTGGCCAAGAGTTGGCGGCTGTCGGAATCGATAGCTACTTCCAAACAAAGGTGGGAGACAACCACGATCGCATGGTCGAGGTCATCAGCACAGCGCTACAACGTAACGATGCCGTTATCACCACCGGAGGACTCGGCCCCACACAAGACGACATCACCCGCGACGCAATCGCCGAGGTCATGGGTGTCGAACTCGTCGAGGATGAAGCGCTCCACGCACGGATCGGCGAAATGTGGACGGCGAGCGGTCGCACCATGCCGGAAAACAATCGACTCCAAGCCCGAATCCCCGTGGGGGCATCTGCAATCCCCGTCCAGCCCGGAACGGCCCCTGGAATCGTCGCGGCGTTCGAGTTCAACGGCGAACCCAAGGTTCTGTACGCCGTTCCCGGCGTTCCCTGGGAGATGAGGGAGATGATGAACGACTTCATTATCTCCGACATGCTTCAGCGTTTTGGAGAATCGTCGATAATCCGTTCACGTACCCTTCGAACATGGGGAGAATCCGAGTCGGGCCTCGCTGAAATTCTCGCCGATGAGATCGTGCGTCTCGACAACGAAGACTCGAGTAGTGGGGGAGTGACGCTGGCGTTTCTTGCGAGCGGCATAGAAGGGCTCAAGGTCCGCATCACCGCCAAGGGCGCTGACGAAGAAGCCGTTTCGGAAATGCTCGCCGACGAAGAAGCCCGGGTCCGAGACATCATTGGACCGATCGTCTTTGGCGTCGATGACCAAAACATGGAATCGGTCATACTCGACCTCTGCGCCAAACATGGTCTCAAACTCGCTACCGCAGAATCGCTCACCGGCGGCCTGATCGCTCAACGACTGACCACCATTTCCGGCTCGAGCAAGGTGTTCCAAGGCGGTGTCATCACCTACGCCACCGAGGTAAAGACAGCGCTACTCAACGCTCCTCCCGGTCCCTCGGTTAGTGAAGAGATGGTCGAGGCAATGGCGCTCGGCGCATGCGAGAACCTCGGCGCCGATGTCTCGATAGCCACCACCGGCGTCGCCGGACCTGACAGTTGGGAAGGGATCCCACCCGGCACCGTATGGGTCGCCACCAGCGTCAAAGGCGAAGTCGAATCTCATCTCCTGCGCTACAAGCACGACCGAACCAGAATCAGAAACTTCACCACGATTACCGTGCTCAACCTCTTGCGAAAGCGCCTCGAGGCACTCTAATTTCGCGACGCTCGGGTCGTCTGGGCCGGTTGGAAGGCCTGTGCATGGGCGGCTTGGGCTCGCCCGCGCGCTCGGTTTATTCGCTTCGCCTCGGGCGTTTGCCTCGGAGCGTTTTCTGGAGCGGAGCGGAGGAGAAGGCGCAGTTTGAGAAGGTCCGCTAGGACCGACTCAATACCGCCTCTGGCGATGTAGGGATCAGGAGGACGGAGTCCTTGGTGCTTACGAACGACGCATCATCATGGCGTTGCGGATCGCTACGCACACCACTTCGCCTGTTTGGTTGAAGCCTCGGTGCTCAATGGTGACTATGCCTCGGTCTGGTTTTGAGTTGCTGGCTCGCACTGCTTTGATCTCGGACTCCACGCTGATGGTGTCGCCATGAAAGAGGGGCTTTGGGAAGGTCACCTTCTCGAAGCCGAGGTTCGCAACCGTTGTACCGTGCGTCAGCTCGTGCACCGAAATCCCCACCACGATTCCAAGTGTCAACAGTGAGTTGACAAGAGGCTGGCCGAAGTCGGTCGTCGCTGCGTAGGCAGCGTCGAGATGAAGGGGTGCCGGGTTCAGCGTCGAGGTCGTGAAGTCGACGTTGTCCGCCTCGGTGATGGTCCGAGTCAGCGGATGGCTAACGACCATCCCGACTTCGAAATCCTCAAACCACATGCCCTTTGGAACAAACGCCATAGGGCCAGTCTGTCAGAGGCTGCTCAGGTTGCCGACGACAGTGCGAAGAAGTCGTACTTGTCGATATCGGCTGCTGCGACGGTGTCCCATGGATAAGGGCTTTGTCGGCCCCACGCATTGCTTTCCGTCATTTGCTCAGTCACATGCTGGAGTCGTTGCATTTCCGCCTTCGTTAGGGGCTCTAGACAAATGCCGCCTTCCAATGCCAACGCGACGAAGCACGCTTCGAGGTGATTGACAGGCTTCGTGCCACCTGGGTGTTCCAAGCGCTCGCAAAGGTCTTGCGGAAGGAAGTCGGCGAACACTTCGAGAGACTCAGCAAACTTCCACGGCAACTCAAAGTCGTCACCGATTGGTTCGAGAGACGCCAAGAACGTTTCGGCCGCCTCTGCAATATTTCCGCTCTCACCCGGGGATTGTCCATGCTTTCGCAGGTCATCCACCGTGGCGCCGACGAACCTCATAAGTGCCACCATAGAACGATGATCGGCATCTGGGGAAGGACCCTAAACCGAGAATTTTGCCCAATCTTCTGGACAGATTGTCCAGAAGATGCAGGCTTGTCTCCTCAATTCTTAGGATTCAGCCGCCTCTTCGGACTCGTCGGCTTCAAGCCGGAGCGACGCAGAGTTCATGCAGTATCGAAGTCCGCCATCAGCTTGTGGGCCGTCTGGGAATACATGCCCGAGGTGGGCGCCACAGGTAGCGCAGAGCGATTCAACGCGCTCCATCCCGTGCGAAACATCTCGCTTTTCGACGACTGCTTCTTCAGCCAGCGGGATCGTGAAGCTCGGCCATCCTGAGCCGGACTCGTATTTGGTTTCGCTCGAAAAAAGTTCGGCGTCGCAGACGCGGCAGTGATAGGTGCCCTCGTCCTTGGTATCCCAATACTCGCCGCTGTAGGCACGTTCAGTGCCCGCCATCTGCGTCACTTCGTATTGCTCCGGTGTAAGACGCTCCCGGAGTTCCGCTTCGTCGAAGGATTTCATAGTGGACACCTTTCTTCTTTCCGTAGTTCCAACCTACCCGCCCGATAGATTTCTGCTCGTGCCTCAGTTTCGAGGTTTATTTGGAGTTCCGACCCGTATGTCGGGCTCGCAGGAGGAGATTCACGAATGACTACCGCAACTGGACACCGCTGGATCGATGTTGAAACAGACACCGTGCTCGATAGTTGGTATCCCGTGGGGACCGATCCAAAGCGGGCGTGCGCTGCAGAACGCGCCGGCCTCGTGCGCGGCGAGTCCTTTGAGATCACTATCGATCCCGAGAGTGGCCCGGTCGACGTCTCCGATGCATACCTCCGGCTTCATCTGCTGAGCCGGCGCGATGTCACTCCTCACGGCATCACCCTCGACGGTGTCTTCGGTGTCCTCACAAATGTTGCTTGGACCACCGCCGGGCCGGTCCTGCCGACCAAGGTCGATGCATTGAAGGCCGCGCTTTCTGGGCATGGAGAAAATGTTGGGGTCAACGGGCTCGACAAGTTCCCGCGAATGCTCGACTACGTCGTTCCGACCGGAGTGCGCATTGCGAACGCCAATCGGGTGCGCCTCGGCGCTCACTTGGCAGAGGGAACGACAGTCATGCACGAGGGATTTGTGAACTTCAACGCGGGAACCCTCGGCACATCGATGGTCGAAGGTCGCATCTCGGCCGGAGTCGTCATTGGCGACGGTTCCGACATCGGAGGTGGGGCATCGATCATGGGCACACTCTCGGGTGGGGGACAAGAGGTCATCTCCCTCGGCGAGCGATGCTTACTCGGCGCCAACTCCGGACTTGGAATCTCTTTGGGGGACGACTGCATTGTCGAAGCCGGCCTCTATCTCACTGCCGGAACCAAGTTGACCCTGCCCGATGGTGAAATCCGCGCTGGACGTGATCTGACCGGAGTGAGCGGACTGTTGTTCCGACGAAACTCGCTGAGCGGCGCGGTCGAATCGGTGCCTAACGGGGCGACCTGGTCTGGCCTAAACGAGGCCCTTCATCAAAACGCCTAGCTCGCGAGGCGGATCTCACACAGGGCTTCGTACGGATCCCGTGCGATCAAGTTGACCTTCACCCCGAGCGCGGAATCGATAAGGCCGCGATGAATCTCACAGACAACTCCTGGGCCGCTCGCTGCAACATCGGCAAACGGGCATTTCTGGGTGCTACTTAATGGCGTTGCCGGAGTCGATGTCGAAATAGTGGAAACGATCTGTGTCGATCACGAGGTCGATATCTGCGTCGTTGCGCACTGGAGATCGTGGGCTGACACGGGCCACGAACGTCGCGGTGTCGTGTTCATTGCTGAGACCCTTCTCGGCCTCATCGTCGATGGCGTCGGCCACCACGTATGGCTCTGCGTTGAGTCCGAAGTGCACGATAATTTCTGACCCGAGTGATTCGACCAAGCGGGCCTTGGTCGAGAACGTTCGATCGGCCGCCGGGTTGTCGACCGTGGTTGCATCTTCCATGTCTTCGGGTCGGAGCCCAACCACGATGGTCTTGCCGATGTAGTTGCTTAGCTCGCTCTCGTCGATCGACGGTATCGAAACGGTGACTTCGCCAATGGTGATCTTTGGGTCTTCGGCTGTGCCATCGAGCGCACCCTCCATCAGGTTCATCGATGGTGAGCCAATGAACCCTGCGACAAAGACGTTGTCGGGGTGGTCGTACAGCTCCTGGGGAGCCGCGACCTGCATCAGGTAACCCTTGTTGAGGACGGCGACCCGATCACCCATGGTCATTGCTTCGACCTGGTCGTGGGTGACGTACAACGTAGTCACACCGAGGTTGCGCTGGAGCGAGGCGATCTCGGCGCGCATTGCGACGCGGAGTTTGGCGTCGAGGTTTGAGAGTGGCTCGTCCATCAAGAATGCTTTGGGCTGGCGAACGATGGCGCGGCCCATTGCGACGCGCTGGCGTTGGCCGCCAGAAAGCTGGCCAGGCTTGCGGTCGAGTTGTTCGGTGAGGTCCAAGATGCTGGCAGCTTTAGTGACGCGCTCTTTGATCTCGGCCTTGGGGAGTTTCGCGAGCTTCAACGCGAAGCCAATATTGTCCGCAACCGACATGTGCGGATAGAGGGCGTAGTTCTGGAACACCATTGCGATATCGCGGTCTTTGGGTTCGACGTCGTTGACAACTCGATCATCGATCGAGAGGGTTCCCGACGAAATCTCCTCGAGGCCGGCAACCATGCGAAGGGCCGTCGACTTGCCGCAGCCCGATGGCCCCACGAGCACGAGAAATTCACCGTCTTTGACGTCGAGTGACAAGTCGTAAGTGGCTTGAAACCCGTTGGGGTAAACCTTGTTGATGCCCTCGAGCTTTACCTCTGCCATGAATCTCCCCTTCACACGTGTCGACCTACGTTACTTGGCACACGGGCGGTCGGTCTAATGGAGAGGCCACACAAACCAACGATGAAAGCGTTTACACAAATTGATTGAAAGACTGGACTCATCGGCGAAGGGGGAGTAGGCATCATGTGCGACCTCGCACCTGGCGAAGCGAACCCTCGGAGTCTTTTGACCATGTCTTCAACGTCTGATGCCTTTCTTTCTTTCCCCGCAGGTTTCGTGTGGGGGTCGGCCACCTCGTCGTATCAGATCGAGGGAGCTGTCGATACTGGGGGCCGAGGGCCGAGCATTTGGGACACCTTCTCCGCTGAGGACGGCAGGATTTCCGATGGTTCCACTGGAGCGGTGGCGTGCGATCACTACAACCGCTACATCGAAGACGTGGCCCTTATGAAGAAGTTGGGTCTCCAGGCGTATCGGTTCTCGATTGCATGGCCCCGCGTGCTGCCAACGGGAAGGGGGGTAGTGAATGGCGAAGGGCTCGACTTCTACGACCGGCTCGTCGATGAACTGCTCGGCGCTGGCATCACGCCGATGCCAACGCTGTACCACTGGGATCTTCCGCAAGCACTTGAAGACCAGAATGGCTGGGTGTCGAGAGATACCGCCCTAGCATTTGGCGACTACGTCGAAGTGTGTGTGAATCGACTTGGCGACCGGATCGACACATGGACCACCCTCAACGAACCGTTCGTTTCGGCCAATCACGGGTACTTGACCGGCGAGCATGCTCCAGGTCGAGTGTCGACTGCGGACAGCATGGCCGCCGCGCATCATCTGATGCTTGGGCACGGTCTTGCAGGCGAACGCATTCGCTCGATTGCGCCGGACGCTCGCTTGGCAATCGTGCTCAACTTCACTCCGGTTGAAGTGTTTACTAATGAACCCGCCGATGTCGAGCTGGCGATGCACACCGAAAACCTTGAAAACCGCTGGTATATCGACCCGCTCGCCGGACGCGGGTACCCGACTGCTACGGCTGACTACTGCCAATGGGATCGGTCAGAGGTGCAAGCCGGCGACCTTGACCTCATCAGTGCCCCGATCGACCTGATGGGTGTGAACTACTACACGCGCACGCTGGTCGGCGCTGACGAACTGCCAGCCGATACCCCGCAGAACACGATGGGGTGGGAATTGCACCCGCCCACGCTGGGGCGTCTACTTCGGTGGCTTCGCGACGAGTACGACTTTCCGTCATACATGATCACCGAAAATGGCTGTCCAATGCCTGACGACGAGCGGGAGGGTGGTCAGATCATCGACGAAGACCGACTTGCCTTCGTGCGCGATCACCTGACCGAGGTGCACTCAGCGATCGAGGATGATTGTCCCATCGAGGGCTACCTGGTCTGGTCCCTTTTCGACAACTTTGAATGGGCGTGGGGATACGGTCCAACGTTCGGCATCGTCGAAGTCGACTACGACACCCTTGAGCGGCGACCGAAGAAGAGCGCTGACTGGTTCTCGCAGGCAGCCGCCGACAACGGCTTTGCTCTCCCAGCGGTGGCTTCCACGTACAAGCCGTGGGTGAGCTATACCCCGACGTGGTAGCGGGTCGGAGTCCCGAAATGGCAAGGTTGGGGTGGCTTTTGCTACCTTGACGTTTCTCACCTGTTGGCGGGTCTCGACGGGTGAGGCGGGCGGTTCGAGTTGGGCGAGCGGTTCGCTCGCCCGGCTCGTTCCAGATTTGGGACCGGACGTAACTGCCCGAACCGTGCGATCTAGAGATCGAGAGCCTCGAGGAAGGACTTCGTTGCCGTTGGGTCGAGGTCCTTACGGTAGTCGAAGTGGTCCCGAGCAACGTCGACGATGCGCTCGTCGATCTCGTGTTCTGCGTCGTATTCAGGAAGGTTGCCCTCGTCGCCGCGGCGTTCGGACACGAATGCAACCTCTACCCTCACGCAGTTCAACCCGTTCACACCGCAGCGGTCGTGGAGTTCGCTCGCGATCTCCATTAGGTCTCGATCTCGCGAAACAATGATGACCACGTCGCACTCATTGGTGAGTGCCGAAGCGACTGCGTCGAGGGCAAGCGCTACGTCGATACCCTTTTCCCGAGCTCCTCGCCAACGTTTCACCTTGGCGGTGTGTTTGTCGCCAGCATTGCTATGCCACGGTGGCGGGAGATCATCGGCGACCTGCCATTCCCAGTGGTATCGAAGCGTTCGCTCGGTTACGGCGACGCCGGTCTTACGGATTAACTCGTGACGGCGAGACACCAGTTCGAACATCTTTTGGTTTTCGCGTCTGTCGTGGATGCCCGAGTAGTAGTGCGTGCTCACAAGTTCTCGCTCGCCTGCGAGCTCGCGAGCGAGCAACAACGGGTGAATCCGGCCCTTGAAGCGGCGGTTCAGCCCCTTGAAGAGGTTCTGGCCATCGATAAATACACAAACGCGTTCAGTCACGACCTCATCGTAGGCCGCTCAGAAGCGTTGGTCAGTCGACGTAGCGGCGGGCTTTTGCCTTCTTGCCCTTCACGGTCGACTTCTTGATCGCGTAGATCACGTCGTCGACTGAACCATCCGGAACACCGACCACCGAATAGTGATCCGAGATACGAATCGGACCGATATCTCGTCCGGAGAGCTGGGTCTCGTTGGCGATGGCGCCCACGAGGTCGCCTGGACGAATGCCGCCGCGGGCTCCCACGCCGATGTACACAAACCCCGTGTTCGGGTCGACTTCACGAGGCTTACCGCCGTGCCCGGCCTTGCTCCCATGACCAGCTTTGCCGCCATGACCAGCTTTGCTGTGGGAACGATCGTTGTGGCGATCACGGCCCCGACTGCCACGGTCTCGTCCTTTGCGGCCCTTGTCATGGCCATGGTCCTTGCCGAACTCTTTCGACGCATCTGGGATATCGACGTCGTCAGCAGCGGTGTGCTGGGCACGATGAGCGAGCATCAGCGCTGCGAGGGCGATGTTGCGTTCGGACTCTTCGCCCTTTAATTCGTGTAGGACTTGTTGAAACTCCTCGAGGTCCTCGAGGAGGGTCTCGCTGCTGAGCGTTTCGCGCATCGACTCAACCGTTGTTGCGATCTGGCGCTGGCGAAGGTCTGCCGCAGTTGGGACCTGGTGGACCTTGATCTGTTGTTTCGTCAGGCGTTCAATATTGCTCAGCAGACGTCGCTGACGAGGGGTGGCGAGGGTGATTGCAACGCCCCGTCGTCCGGCGCGCCCGACCCGTCCAATGCGGTGTACGTAACTTTCCGGAGCGCTCGGGATGTCGTAGTTCACGACGTGGGTGAGGGTGTCGACATCGAGTCCTCGGGCCGCAACATCGGTGGCGATGAGGAGTTCTGCGGTGCCGTCTCGTAGACGAGCCATGACCCGGTCTCGCTGGGCTTGGTCCATGCCGCCGTGAAGTGCCTCGGCACGGTAGCCGCGGCCACTCATGGTGACCGTGAGTTCGTCGACGTCGGTTCGGGTCTTGCAGAAGACGATGGCCGACGTTGGATTCTCCAAGTCGAGAATGCGCCCGAGCGCCTTGGCCTTATGGGTCTTGTGGACGACATAGACCTGCTGATCGATCAGTTCACGGTGCTCGGCTGCGGCTGCTGCGCCGATCTTGACCATGACGGGGTCTTGCTGGTGACGCTTCGCAATCGCATGAATGCGCGGTGGCATCGTTGCGGAGAACAGCACTGTTTGGCGATCGTTCGGCGTGTTGTCGAGGATCAGTTCGATGTCTTCGGTGAAGCCCATGTCGAGCATCTCGTCGGCCTCGTCGAGCACGACCGTGCGCACTTGGTCAAGGTCGAGCGAGCCACGCTTCAGATGGTCGATCGCTCGACCAGGCGTGGCGACAACCACGTGCACGCCGCGCCGGAGAGCATCGAGTTGGCGGCCGATCGGCTGGCCTCCGTAGACCGAGGTGACCTTGACTCCTGAGCTCTTGCCGTAAGTGCTCATGGCTTCGCTGACCTGCATGGCCAACTCTCGAGTGGGGGTAATGACGAGGACCTGAATGACCGGCTTGTCGGTGGTGACGATGTGTTCGATCGTCGGGAGTGCGAAAGCAGCGGTCTTGCCTGTTCCGGTGGCGGCCTGACCGAGCAGGTCAACCCCGGTGAGTAGCTGAGGAATGGCTTGGGTCTGAATGGGCGTGGGCTCCTCGTAACCGAGGGCATCGAGGGTCGCCACGAGCTTTGGCCCGAGTCCGAGGTCGGCGAAACCTGTTGTGCTTTCGCTGATCTCGGGGGTGTTTTCTTCTTCCATTACGACGACTTCCACATGTGGCGAACAACTCATTCTAGGCCATTGCGGCTGTTCGCCCTGCGTGGGACGGCGTGGTCAGTAGTCACCCCGGCACAGATCGCGCGTATTATCAGCTCATGACGTTTTCGGTAGACACCGTCGACCTTGCCAGCAGAACGGCTGCTGCTGACTTCGAGCGGGCAATTCGCGCGACCGGGTTCGTGCAGCTCGTGGGACACGACCTCGATTCGGTCAGACGACAGTCCTGCTACGACGCGATCGGGTCGTTCTTCGAACTTGATCCAGAGGTCAAGTCGCACTACATCCACCCCGATTCTGCAGCGAATCGAGGGTACCGAGCAAAGGGCAGCGAAGCGCTGGCATACAGCCTCGGCAAGGAGTCTCCGCCAGATCTATTCGAGAGCTTCAACGCTGCTCCTGAACCGATTGAGCCAACGCTCCTCCAACAGGCAACGCCGTGGCCTGATGGCGAAATCGCCGGATTCTCCGACGCGGTTCTTGCGCACTACGCCGAATTGGCGGCGCTCGCGAACCGCATCGACACCATGATCGATGGCCTGCTCGGAATCGACTGGCTCGCCGACCGGTCCGGGGCAGGCACCGACATGTTGGCTTCGATCAAGTACTCACCCGGACCTGACGGAACCGAACAAACCGTCGAAGGCCAGCAGCGGATGGGAGCCCACACCGACTATTCGGCCTTCACGATCCTCGACGCCGATCCACTACCCGGACTCCAGTTGGTGAGCCCGGACAACGAATGGGTAGATGTGATCCCCGACGAAGAGGCGGTGTTGTTGAACATTGGAGACATGCTCGCCGTCATGACGAACAACGAGTGGCCCTCGACGCTCCATCGGGTCGTCCCCATGAGTAAGGGTGCAGCGCCGTTCCGTCGATCGGCAGCGTTCTTCCACTACCCGAACCTCGACGTTGAGGTCGCGACCCTCGATTCGTTCGTCACCGACGACCGACCAGCGAGCTACGAACCCCTCGTCGTCGGCGAGCACCTGATGGACAAACTCCTCGCCCCCAAGGACAAGGTCCGATCGACGGGCACCAACACCACCGCGGGTCGGGAGATCTAGACGGTCATTCCTCGCCTACGAGAACGGGCGTTGCTACGTTCAACACCGGCTCAGATGAGCAGGGCGTCGGTGTGGATGTCGACCAGTGCTGGACCATCGTGCTTGAGCGCTTGGTCGATTGCGTCGTGCAGGTCTTCGAGCTTGGTGATCGTGAAGCCCTTAATGCCGCACAATTCGGCCATCTTGCCAAAGTCTGGGTTGAGCAATTCGGTCTGCCACACACTCCACTCGGCGGCGAGCTGTTCCTTGGAGATCTTTCCGAGCTCGCCATTGTTCATCAGGATGTGGGTGATGTTCATGTCGTACTTGGCGAGAGTGGTGAGCTCCATTGCGTATTGGCCAAGCCCACCGTCACCGCTGATGCTCACGACCTGGCGAGAGTCGCCAACCGCTGCCCACGCACCCATGGCAGCGGGGAGGGCAAAGCCGATCGAACCCAGATACCCGGACATGAGCACGTCCTGGCCGGCGCTCGATTCGAAGTAGCGTCCGAACGAGTAGGTGTTGTTGCCAACGTCGACGGCGATTACGGCCTCTTCATCGACGAGTTCGGTGAGCGACTTCATGACCGCCGCGGCGCTCATTCCGTCACCGGCATTGTCGTGACGGCGGCGTGCCTTCTCGGCGCGCCAGATTTCCCAACGCTCGGCGATTTCGCCGCGCAGGTCCATGCACTTGCGATCGTCGGGGATGGCCTCGGCCATTTTCTTGGCAGTCACCGCGGCGTGGCCAAGGAGCGGAACGTCGACCGAGTGGAACTTGCCGAGCGACATTGGATCGGTGTCGATCTGAATGATGGGCTTGTAGTCGGCAATTCCGGTGTGGTTCGAGAAGCTTGCGCCAAAGGCGATGACGAGGTCGCTCTCGTTCATGAACCAGCTGGCGATTGGAGTGCCCGACCTGCCGAGAACACCACATCCCAGCGGGTGATCGTCGCCCACGAGGCCCTTGCCCTTGAACGAGGTCACCACCGGTGCGCCGATTTCTTCGGCGAGCACCATGACCTCGTCCATGCTGCCGCGCGTGCCGTTGCCTACGACGATCAGTGGGCGCTCGGCCCCAGCGATCATGTCGATGGCCTTCTGTAGCTCATCTGCGGGTGGGGAGATCTCCATCGAGCCTGTGCGTCCCTCGGGGCCGCCAGCCTCGACGTCGTCACCAACGGGCAAGTGCTGGACTTCATCGGGGAAGACCAGTTGCGTCACGTTGCGTTCGACGATCGCAGTCTTCATTGCAAGGTTTGCGAGTTCGGCGTGGTCCGAGGCTGCGTGGACGGTTTCGCTAAAGACAGCAACGTCTGCGAACGCTGCCTCGAGGTCGGTGTCCTGAAACGCTCCACGTCCTTTGACGTCGGATGGCACTTGGCCACAGAGAGCGATCACCGGTGCGCGGTCTTCCTTGGCGTCGTAGAGGCCGGTGAGCAGGTTGGTCGAGCCGGGACCGGCAATTCCGAAGCAGCCAGCGACTCCGCCGGTGAGCTTTCCGTAGGCCGTGGCTGCAAATGCGGCCGCGCCCTCGTGGCGAATGCCGACGAAGGTGAGGTGGCCTCGTTCTTCTGCTTTGCGCATCGCGTCGGCGAGGCCAAGGTTCGAGTGCCCGACCATGCCAAACACATGGGTCATACCCCAGTTGACCATTGTTTCGATCATGACGTCAGAGACGGTGCGGGGGAGCGGTGGTGGAGTGGGCAACGACACGTAGACGCCGTCCTCTCGCACCTCGGTGGTGAAACACGCTGGAGCGTCGGAGAACCCTTCTGGGGGCTTGCCGGTGAGTGGGGAGTAATCAAAGCCATGCCATGGGCAGCGGAGCCAGCCCTTTTCGATCGAGCCTTCGCCGAGGGGTCCGCCCTGGTGAGGACACGCATTGTCGATGCAGCCGAACTGTCCGTCGTAGTGGCTGACCGCATAGGTCTGCGCACCAACCGAGACCGTCATGACTCGGCCTTCGTCAAGCTCTCCGGGCTTGAGAATGCGATGCCACTCGTAGTCCTGGCCGTCTTGTCCGTCATCTTCGGTACTCATATTCAAAACCCGTTTCGGAAGTTACGAGCGGAATCATAGTGCGGCGGTGTTGATGGTGACACTTCCAGTCGATGGTAGAAATACCGTCATGTTGAACGTGAACGAATACTTCGAAGGAAATGTGAAGTCCATTGGTTTCCAGGGCGATCTGCTGGCCTCATCGGTGGGGGTGATGGCTCCGGGCGAGTACGAGTTTGGCACCAGCCAGAACGAAGTCATGACGGTGATCGCGGGCGAGCTCGTGGTGTCGTTGCCCGGTCGCGACGACTTTGCCTCCTACCCAGCGGGCAGCTCATTCGAGGTAGCAGCCAACGAGAAGTTCCAACTGAAAGTAGCTACCGAGACCGCGTATCTCTGCACCTACGAGTAGTTGAGGTCTGACCCCAACAGCGCTTTCCGCGGATGTCCGCCGGAAGTGGGGACATGTGGGCAATCAGGCGGAGAAGAGTAGCCAGAGGCCGGCTACCGAGTAGAGGACCATCACAAACAACATGGTTTGTTGGCTCTTGACAGCACGGCGGTGCTCGAAGCGGGTGATGGCCAGATCGTGGGCATAGAGCACGGCGAGGACGTGGCCGCCGACAATCGATAGAGCTTGGATCCACGATACGAGGTCGACGTTGATCAGGTTGAGGTCGACCACGCCAGCAGCGTTTCCAAAGAAGTCGGTTGTCGGTTCGCCCTGGGCGTTGAAGTTTCCGAACGGGTTCGAGAGACGGAACAGGAAGCTCTGCGATTGATCGACGAGCAACTGGGCATAGTGCGCTACCGCATACGCCCAGACGATTGGCACGAGTGATGGTGCGAACATATTGGCGGCGTCGTCTTGGGAGACACCGGTGACTTTGGCGGTTGCCCGAGATCCGGTCCAGTAGACGATCGCTGCGACGAGGATCATCGCGATCAGGCCGATGGTCAGCGCCGGCACGGCGTTCCACCCGTTCGGGCGTCCAATGAGGTCGGTGTAGATGGGGCTCTCGCTAAATCCGTCAAAGGATGTTCCGCCCAGGATGGTCAGGATCAGGAGCATCGTTCCTGGCCGTACCGTCACCGTCGACAACCCCGACAACGGAAGGCGGAACGCCAAGTCCTTGTTCTCATCGACGTACAGCGGAGAGATCGCGGCGATCAGCGTGAAGGCAATGCCAAATCCGTCGGCCCGATCGAGCCACACCCGGCCGTAGCGGGCCATGCCGCCGATCATGACAGCGGAGTACACAACGATGCTCCAACCGAGGATGCGGGGGCTATCGCCGCTCGGGTGGGCAAGTTCGAGAAAGAGGAACCCGAACATGAGAGCGACTGCTACCCATTGGTGGTTGGGCGCAGCATCTTCGTCTCCTTCCGGGAAGAGGAGTCCGATGGTGTTGAAGGGGTTCAGCGCCTTCCAGATATCGCCGAATAACGCTGCTCCTACCGGTATGGCCACCCACAACATGACATAGATGGTGACCGGCGCCAGGTTGATGCTCTCACCGCCGATGTCGGTACCGAACAGCGCTGCAGCTGTCGTCAAAAGGAAGATCCCCATGCCGACGACCCGAGCTACGCCGGTTCCGGCTTTCACCAGAACAGACGAGCCAGGAATCGCACGGCCTTGGGTGTTTGCGCTCAGCTTTGGAGACTTCCACAACGCTCCGAGTCCAGCGAACGACAGCACGAGCGCCGCAACCGCTGCCCAACTGAACTGCCAGAGAGGAAGGGGGAGGGTGCCACGTGATCCAATGCCATGGGCGAGGATCAATTGAGGCGCGCTCCACCCCATCTCTACACCTGAGAGCGTTTGGGTGATCATTTGCTGAGCGTGTTCAGCTCGACGCTACGAAACGGCGAGTTCGGCAATGAACAGTCCGGACTGTTCGAACTCGATTTCGAAGCGTCCGGGGATGTTTGCCGTGAAGGTGATCAACGCATCCTCGTCAGGTGCGACGTCGGCGAAGATGTCGTAGCCATGGACGTGGACTTCCTCGGCTGCATCGGAGGTAACGGTCACCATGACCACGTCGCCTTCAGCAATTTCGACACGGTCATCGCCACCGAGTTGGACTTCGCCGTTTGCGAAGTTTGCGGCGATTGCGACATCGACCGCCGGTGCCTCGGGCTCTTCACCCACACCGGTAACGGTGACGCCGGCTCGAATTGGCTCGCCATCCAGCGTGTACGCCCGATGGTTGTTCGAGTTCAACTCGACCTCGACGAGGTGTTCGCCTTCTGGCACGTCGATCTCAATCTCGAGATCGGTGAACCGGTCGATGCGCTCACCGTCGATGAGGAAGTGCATGTGCCCTTCGTTGTCGATTGGGTCGTCGTCGATGTTCTCCGGGGTTGGGGTGAAGTTCTCGAGAGCGACAGTGAGGGCAAAGGTGCCCGGGGTGTCGGTCTCGGTCAGCTCGACCTCAACGGCGGGAATTGGCAGGCTTGCATCGACCTCGATGCCGGTGGCGTGATCGTGGTCGTGTCCATTTCCTTCTTCATCGGCGTGGTCGTCGCCATGTTCGACTGCTTCCATGTCCTCCATGGCGTCGTCGTCCATGTCTTCCATCGCGTCGTCTTCGATGGTCTCATCTTCTATGACAACATCATCGACTTCGGTAACGGCGGCGACATCGGCCGCGGCAGTGGTGGTCGTTTCCGCAGCGCTTCCACAGGCCGCAGCGACGAGCGCTACGGCAAGGAGTACGCCAAACGGGCGTACTGTTAACTTGTTCCACATGAGAGTGGTCCTTTCATTCGGTTGTTCAGAGTTGACGTTTCGCATCGCAGAACTGCCAGAGAGGTGAAGTCCTGCGCACGCGAGCTGGCACGTTCAGCTCAGAGGTGGGCCTCGGCGGCACACCACCGATGAAAGGGTGGAGGTTGGGATGAGTGCGAGAGAGGTAGCGCCGAGCGAACAGCTCAGACCGGCTGTTGTGGCCGGAGTCTTCGGGGCACTTTCGATAAAGCGTGCAACGGCGGTTTCGATGGATCGAAGTGACCACGAGAGTGCCGCGGCGACAAGGGGAGCGACGGCAAGGCCGAGCCAGAATACCGGCTCGCTGAAGATTGCTGTGGCCCCGTAGCCATCGAGCGCTCGCTCGAACTGCTCCATCAGGAAGTAGCCGCCTGAAATTGCCGCTGCAAGGTGCAAGACATTGCCGGGCTGATGGTTGCGACGCGCAAGGCTGCTGACTATCGCTTTGGCGAGGAGCCCGAGAACAGCGAGGGATCCAATCAGCCACGCAACCTTTACGTGGCCGTGGGCGATCGAACTTTCGTAGCCAACGGCGGCCGATGCGAGGTAGGCCGCTTCGTGCGCGATCAGGACACCGAGAAAGGCGAGGAGTACCGAATCAACGCGCGTCATGATCCTCAGGATAGGGCGCTCCGGGGCTGAAGGCGTGGCGGGCATCGTCAGTGGTTGGCACCGGGCGGGCTGAGGGCTCAGTCGGGTCACCGAGACGAGTCATTTCGCCATGATTTCATTGAGAAATTGTGCAACTAGGTCGTTTGGACCACGCGTAGGCCAAACGGATTCGCTGCTTGGCGAACCCTTACATCGCAAAGGGTTACTCCGAAAGATTCTGGAGCGGCGAGAACGATCCCGCCCCCACGATCGCCGTTTAAGGGAGTTCACAGATGGCATTTGATAAGAAAAAGCACCCATACGGTCCAGGCTCACACGCCCCTCTTGAGGACGCGAAGGAGATGCCGGGCTGCTATCCAATCAAGGGCAACGAAGACTCGATGCTCTACCACCGCCCTGACTCTCAGAGCTACAAGGTGACCAAGCCAGAGGTCTGGTTCGACTCGCCTAGCGCAGCTGAAGAAGCTGGCTTCACACTCGCACCTCGTCACAAGAAGGACAGCGTTGGATCTGACTATGAGCCAGGTGGCGCTGAGCACCCATGCAGTGAAGCTGATGTGAAAGCCAACCGCGCGGCGGTCGGCGGAGCATCTGCAACGTCCGGTTCGGGATCGAAGAAGGTCTCGGGCAAGGCAGCCGATGCGAAGAGCGAGGTCAAGGCCGACGCAGTCGATTCTGACATGTCGATCAGCGCAGATGCTGACGACGCAAAGATCGGTGGCAAGGCAGCCGCGGCGGGGGCTGCTGGCATCGCCGGAGCTGCTGGACTTGCTGCTTCGAAGGGTGGCGACGCAAAGGACTCCATTACCGAGACCACCAAGGCCTCGAAGAAGGACATCGACCTCGATTCCGCGAAGAAGGACGTCAAGGCCTCGAAGAAGGACATCGACCTCGATTCCGCGAAGAAGGATGTCAAGGCTTCGAAGAAGGACATCGACCTCGATTCCGCGAAGAAGGATGTCAAGGCTTCGAAGA
>CAZBTI010000005.1:0-12729 GCA_964494395.1 uncultured Acidimicrobiales bacterium
GATGGTGAATCGGACGACGACACAGACGATGACGCTGATGATTCCGACTCAGACGACCTGAGCGACATCGAAGTTGACGTTGAAGAAACACTCGAGCCCCAGAACTTCGCGATCGTGAACGTTCCACGAGGAGTCAACCTTCGCAGCGGACCAAACGCATCCTCAGGCCTCGTCGCCGGGATCGAAGGCGACCGCATCCTGACAGGTACCGGAATCACCGAAGGCAGCTGGACTCAGGTCCAGATCGATGGCCTCACCGGCTGGGTCCTCACCGAGTTCCTCTTGGCCACCGACGCAGTCGATCCCGGCGCAGCCGACGTATCGACCGACGAGAGCGCCGATGATTCAGACTCAGGCGACCTGAGCGGCATCGAGGCAAGCGTAGATGCTGCGGCCGGAGAAACGTTCTCCGTCGTCGATGTCGAACTCGGCATCAACATTCGCAGCGCACCAGGCATCGAGAGCGTCATCATTGGTAACGCCTTCCTCGGAGACACCGTCACCGCTACCGGTAACGTCGTCGATGGTTGGATCGAAGTCGAGAGCAATGGCCTCACTGGTTGGGCTAGCAGCGACCGCCTTGTAGCGAACTAAACAGACTCGTTGTGGTCGTCCCGTTGGGCCGGCCGCGATTAGGACAACGGTTGATCAGCGCCCGGCTTCGCCCGGGCGCTGATTACGTTTTGTCATAGAGGTCGAACAATCAACTACCTCAAGTAGTCAAATCGCCACTTTTAGTGTTTTCGATCTTGTGGCACACTTCGCTTATGCGCGGGAATGCCTCGAACCAAACCCAAGCCCTCATCGGCTTCTGCTTCGCCCTTCTCCTTGCGCTCGCGGCTCTCGCCGCACTTGCGAACCCCGTGGGCGCCCAAGATAGCGACACCGCTCCGGAGCCGCCACCGGCTGACCCGACCACAAGCGAAGAGGCCGGTTCCGACGCAAACGACGATGGCAGCGTGTCTGCTTTTGTCGTCTTCACCGAAGAGCACTCCACGCCTGGTCGTCGACTTGGTTCACCAGCTACCGGCGGACCGGTCTATGCGTGCTATTTCGCCGAGCAGTTCATCGACGCATCGGGTGCCACTCGATTCGGTGATGATTTCATTCCTGACACCGCAGGCCCCGACCTGGTACCGGGCAACTTCTACGCTCGTCAATGCCTCGACGACCTCGGCAACGTCGCCGACTTCGGCATCATCGAATACCAGCCGCTCGGCGAGGGTGGCATCGTCACCGAACTCACCGTCGTACTCGAGCGCGCTGTAGCCCTGGAACTGTCGGCCGAACCACCAGACCTGAGCCCGGAAGCCCAGCAGATCACGGGCATCGAGACGTGGTTCAACTCGCCACAAGATCCCTTCCTCGAAGAAGAACTCGCACTCGGCCCAATTACCGTCGGCCTGCGAGCCCGCCTCGTAGCCGTAGAGATCGACCCCGGAGACGGGAGCGCGCCATTCTCTTGTGATCCAACGAACTTCATCGACTGGTCGACAGGCGTGGCCGACACCGAGTGCAGTCATACCTATATCGACGAGCCAGACTCCGACGCCTACCGCGGTCGCATCACGTACTCGTGGGAGTACGACTGGCGCCCGCACATCATCACCGGGCTACCCCCGACCGAAGCGGACTGGGTTCCGAACTTCGCCCAAGGCATCGCTGCGGTCGAATTTGACGTTGAGGTCATCGACCTCGAAGCGGTCATCACGCAATGACCCCGGCCCGCCGGCCGGAGGTGGGCTGAACAACGTGGCTGTAGGTAGCATCCTGCTATGACCACCACATACAGCTCACTCAACGACAAGGTCGTTCTTGTCACCGGCGCCGGCAAGGGCATCGGCAGTGCGATCGCCAAGCGCTTTGCCGGCCAAGGGTCCAAGGTCGTCATCAACGACATCGATGAAGAAGCACTCGCATCCACGCTCGCCGACATCATCGCCGACGACGGAACCGCAATGGCAGCCGTTGCCGACGTGTCGGACTCGACGGCCGTTAACGCCATGATCGAAGCCACGATGGAGGCCTACGGTCGGATCGATGTCGTAGTTAACAACGCTGGCATGGTCAGCCCAATGCTTCACTTCTTCGAAGCCGATGAGGACTGGTGGCGTCGCATCATCGACGTAAACCTCACCGGTCACTTCCTCGTTTCGCACCCCGCTGCAAAGATCATGGCCAAGCAAGGTGGCGGCTGCATCATCAATATGAGTTCGGGCGGCGCAACTCAAGCACACCGAGCGTTCACTGCCTACGACGCGACCAAAGGCGGGATCGAAGCACTCACCCGAGCAATGGCCGTCGACCTTGCTGGCTACGGCATCCGAGTCAACGCCCTCATGCCCGGCTCGATCGACACCGCAAGCCAAGGCGAGGAGTACCGCAAGATCAGCGGCGTCAACATCCCCATGGGCTCGGTCGGCGAACCCGAAGACATGACCGGCGCAGCGCTGTTCCTCGCTTCTGAAGAAGCTTCGTACATCACTGGCGACATCATCAAGGTCGACGGCGGACTCACCGCCCAGCAACGATCGGCAACCGTCGACATCCGTCCACCAGCTAACTTCCCAAAGGTCGAGGACCTCTAGCGATGGGTGGAGGAATTCGCATCGGCGCCGACGTCGGCGGCACGTTCACCGACGTCGTCATCGAGTTGGCCGACGGCACCTTCCAATCGACAAAGGTTCTCACCACCCACGGAGGACCCGAAGAGGGCATCCTCGCCGGTATCGAAGCAATTGCATCAGAGCACGGCGTCGATATGGCCAACGTCGAGCAGATCATTCACGGCACGACGCTCGCAACCAACGCGCTCATCGAACGACGCGGCGCAAAGACTGCGCTCGTCACGACCGAGGGCTTCCGCGACGTCATCGAAACCCGAACCGAGGGCCGCTTCGAGCAGTACGACCTCAACATTGTGCTGCCCACCCCGCTGATCGAGCGCAAAGATCGCTTCACCGTCCCCGAGCGCCTCAACGCCCGAGGCGAAGAACTTCTCCCATTCGACGAAGCCGCAGCGACCGCCGTGATCGACACCATTTCCGAGCGGGGCTACGAAGCAGTGGCCGTGGGCTTCATGCACAGCTATCGAAACCCCGTCAACGAGCGCCGCTTCCGCGACATGCTCGCCGGACGACTTCCCGACGTTGCTGTTTCGTTGAGCGCCGAAGTGTCACCCCAAATGCGCGAGTTCGAACGCTTCAACACGGTGTGCGCTAACGCTTACGTGCAACCGCTCATGGCGAGCTACCTGTTCAAACTGGCCGAAGAGTTGAAGGTTCGCGGCGCCGACTGCCCCCTCTATCTCATTCACTCCGGCGGCGGTCTCATCGCAGTCGAAACCGCCGCGGCGTTCCCCGTTCGCCTCATCGAATCTGGCCCCGCCGGTGGAGCGATCTTCGCCGCCGACCTCGCCACTCGATACGGCCGAGACCGCGTGCTCAGCTACGACATGGGCGGCACCACCGCCAAGATCGCGTTGATCGAGGACTACACCCCTCAGACCGCAAAGAGCTTCGAAGTAGCCCGCACCACCCGCTTCAAAAAGGGCAGCGGCATGCCCATTAGCATCCCGGTCATCGAGATGATCGAGATCGGTGCGGGCGGTGGCTCGATCGCAAGCGTCGACTCGCTCGGCCAGATCCGTATCGGCCCGCACAGCGCCGGATCCGAACCCGGACCGGCCGCATACGACCTCGGCGGAACTAACCCGACCGTCACCGACGCCAACCTCCAACTGGGCCGCCTGCACCCCGACAACTTCGGGGCGAAGGACATCACCCTCTCTCCCACAAACGCCGCCCAAGCCATCTCCAACGCAGTTGGCGAACCGCTCGGGATGGACGACCACACCGCGGCTGTCGGCATTGCCGAAGTGGTCGATGAGAACATGACCAACGCAGCCCGAGTCCATGCGGTCGAGAACGGCAAGGACCTCGCCGGCTTCTCGATGATCGCCTTTGGCGGTGGCGCACCGCTTCACGCCTCTCGCCTGATGGACAAGCTCGGTCTCGAAGAACTGTTCGTCCCAACTGGCGCCGGAGTGGGTTCGGCGATTGGGTTCCTCCGAGCGCCATTCGCCTACGAGGCCGTGCGCTCGCACTACACCCGGATCGACGACTTCGACTTCGACGCCGTCAACTCGGTCCTCGCCGAACTCACCAGCGAAGCCGAAGTATTCGTTCGGGAGGGTGCGATCAACAACGACGATGACGACCCTGAACTGACCATCGAGCGCCAGGTGAGCATGCGATACAAAGGACAGGGTTGGGAGATTCCGGTGAAACTCCCCGATGGCAAGTTCGATGAGTTCGCAGCGTCCGGCCTCGGCGCCACCTTCACCAAGGCCTACGAAGAGTTCTTCGGCCGCGCCATTTTGGACCTCGCTATCGAGACCGTGAGCTGGTCGGTCCGGATTGCCTCTGTCGTTCCCCAACCCGACCTCGTCGAACTCACCGGAGCAGAGAACTACGTCGAACACGCCACCACCCGACCGATCTTCGATCCGGTCGCAGGCAAAATGGCCGACTCAGCAATCGTTGAGCGCAGCAACCTCATCCCCGGTAACGCAGTGTCAGGTCCGGCCGTGATCGTCGAAGACCAAACCACGACAGTGCTCGGCTCGCACCACACCGCGGTGATGCAACCCGATGGGACACTGCTGGTTACGCGAGGTAGCGGCACGGGTATTGCTGGAGCAATAGGAGGTCTCCTGTGAGCAGCAACAGCGATGTACACAACCAAATCATGTGGAACCGCCTCATCTCGATCCTCGAGGAGCAGGCGCTCACCCTCATTCGCACGGCGTTCAGTACGTCGGTCCGCGAGGCTGGCGATCTGTCGGCTGGGGTATTCGACCGCGAAGGCCGAATGGTCGCCCAAGCCGTCACCGGAACCCCCGGCCACGTCAACACCATGGCGGCCGCGATCCAACACTTCATTAACGACATCGGCCCCGAGCGCATCTACCCCGGCGACATCTACCTCACCAACGACCCTTGGAAAGGCACCGGCCACCTCCACGACATCACCGTCGTCACGCCGGTGTTTTCGTCGGGACTTCCGCCCGACATCCGCGGCAACCTACATGGTCACTCGGCTCCGTCTCCCTCCCCCCAAGAGGCTGGAACAAGCGCTCAAGGGGAGCGGAGCTCGCGTAGCGACCAAGACGGCAGCGTGGGGTCGTCGACCGGGAGTGTCGACAACATCATTGGTTTCTTTGCCTCGACTGCGCACGTGGTTGATATTGGCGGGCGGGGCTATGGCCCCGATGGCATGGAGATCTACGAAGAGGGAATCCGCATTCCCATCATGAAGTGGGCCGAACGGGGCGAACTGAACACCGATCTCGTCAACATCTTGCGCAACAACGTTCGAGAGCAAGACCAAGTGCTCGGCGACATCCACGGCCTCGCTGC
This sequence comes from uncultured Acidimicrobiales bacterium, assembly GCA_964494395.1. Classification (GTDB taxonomy): domain Bacteria; phylum Actinomycetota; class Acidimicrobiia; order Acidimicrobiales; family SHLQ01; genus SHLQ01. The sequence goes on from CAZBTI010000005.1 coordinate 5,421, forward strand.
CAGCAACGAGACCGGCCGACGCCGCCTGCTCGAGATGCTCGACGAGTTCGACATCCCCAACCTCGACGACCTCGCCCAGTTCATCTTCGACCGAACGCGCAAAGCCACAATGGCGGCGCTCGCCCCGGTGAAGAAGGGCGTGTACCGCAACGAGATGACCGTCGACGGCTACGAAGAGCCCGTTGACCTCGTGGTCGAATTGACCGTGTCCGATGAGGGCATGCACGCCGACTTCACCGGCACATCGCCACTCAGTCAGTTCGGCATCAACGTCCCCATCGTCTACGCCCAGGCCTATTTCACCTACGGCATGCTCGTAGCCCTCGCCCCCGAACTGCCCAACAACTACGCCTCGCTCTACCCGTTTACGGTGAGCGCCCCCGATGGGGTCATCCTCAACGCTCAAGACCCCGACCCCGTTTCGGTACGTCACGTGCTCGGCCACTTCGTCACCGACCTCTGCCTCGGTGCAATTGCTCAGGCACTGCCCGACATCGTTCCGGCCGAAGGTGCTGGAGCGTTGTGGAACTTCCAAGCCAGCGCCCGATCAGCCGACCCCGATGCGCTCCTCCCCCCATCGGAAGTGTTGATGTTCAACAGCGGCGGCACCGGCGCCCGACCAACCCTCGACGGGCTCACCGCAACAGCGTTCCCCTCAGGCGTCATGACCATGAGTGCAGAAGCGACCGAGCAGGTCGGCCCAATCATCATCTGGCGCAAAGAAATTCGAGAAGGCTCCGGTGGAGCCGGCAAGTACCGCGGCGGCCTCGGCCAGATCATCGAGATCAGCCCGACCGACGGCTACCACTTCGAGTTCTCTGCAATGTTCGACCGAGTCGACAACCCGGCACGAGGTCGCCAAGGCGGCCAAGACGGTGAGGCGGGCAAGGTCTACCTCGACGACGGCACGCCTTTCTCGCCAAAGGGCAAGCAACTCGTCCCGGCCGACCGGCGACTCATCCTCGAACTGCCCGGCGGTGGCGGCTTCGGAAATCCAAGCGAACGTGATGCTGCCGCAATTGAGAACGACCGGGCACAAGGATACGTACACGATGAATGAGCACTACGACGTCATCTGCATCGGCGGGGCTTCCACCGGCAGCTCCGTAGCGTATGCACTGACCGAGAACCCTGACTTCGACGGCACCGTAGCGGTGATCGAACCCGACTCGACTTACGAGTTCACTTCCACAAACCGCGCCCAGAACTCCATTCGCGAGCAGTTCAGCCAGCCGTTGAACATCCAGATCTGCCAATACGGGCTCGACTTCATCGACGACTTCGAAGAACTGACACAAGTCGAAGGGCAGGCCACAGCGCTTAACTACCGAGGCACCGGATATCTCTTCTTGGCTCGAGACGACGCCGATCTCGAACGCTTCACGAAACAACTCGATGTCCAACACAGCCAAGGCGCTATGACTGCGATGTTGACCCCGGCCGAGGTAGAACAACGCTTCCCATTCATGGATGCCAGCAGCCTCGCCGGGGCTCGAGTGGGATCGATGCGTGAGGGCTCCTTCGACGGCTGGGCGTTCTTTCAAGGCTTTCGTCAACGAGCAATCCACAACGGTGCCAAATTCATCTCCGACCGGGTCGTCGATGTGCTCACCGCCAACGCCAGGGTCACCGGTGTGAAACTCGAGTCGGGCCGCACCCTCGAATGTGGCACCGTCGTAAACACTGCCGGCACAAGAGCGAAACTCATCGCCGACATGGTCGACCTAACGCTCCCGGTCGAGCCACGCGCTCGAACGAGCTTCATGTTCGACTGCCGAACCACAATCGATCATAACGTCCCACTGACCATCACCCCCGAAGGCGTGCACTTCCGTCGAGAACAAACCCACTACATGACCGGCGGCGTTCCAGCCAACGACGTGGCCATTCCCTACGAAGACTGGGAGATTCGCCACGACGAGTTCGAAGAGCAGATCTGGCCAACTGTGGCGAAATATGTGCCTGCGTTCGACCAGATTCACAAGGTCACCGCATGGGGCGGGCAATACGCGTACAACACCCTCGACCACAACCTGATCATCGGCGCTGCTCCAGAACTCCCGAACTTCATCTTCGCCAACGGCTTCAGCGGTCACGGCCTCCAACAGGGCCCTGCCGTCGGGCGAGGAGTGAGCGAACTCATCACCTACGGCGAGTACCGAACTCTGGACCTCACCCCGCTCGGTTACGAACGAGTCCTGACCAACACACCATTCCTCGAAAGCGTTGTCATCTGATCTACAGCGGCAGGTCGATCGTGTCGAAGCAACGCCATGGCGAGTTTTTCGTATCGGAGCAATTCTCGAAAGCAGCAAACCCCAGAGCACATCCGCAAGAGCGGCGCCTTCGCCGCGCTGATAGGCCTGTTCGCGTTCGGGTGGGCGGGATTTACGGTGTCGAGCTGGCACATCTCGGAAAGCGAGCGGACCGTCGAAGCGACAGTTGTCGATCGTGTGCGCCGTAGCGACAACTGGCGCCCGGTCTACGAGTTCGTCAACCCGGCGACCGGTCAAACCGAGCGGATTACCGGCAACTCATCTGGCGCTGGAGTTGCAGACCGTATCGGCGAAGAAGCCCAAGTCGTGATCGATGCCGACGGCGACGTGTCGGTTCGCGGCACACTCACTACCGCTGTCTTCATCTCGGCCTTTGGCTTTCTCTTCGCCGGAGTCGGTGGCTACCTCTACTTCATCGAAGCCGAGCGAGGGACGAAGAAGCAGCTCATGGACGACTACCCCCAAGACAAGATCCGGGAACCTACGCCCCAGGACGCTCCCCCACCTCCTACGGGTTTCTCTACCCACTAGGCCGCACGAGCCCACGGCAAGCGTGGTGAAGTCAACGCGCGGTAGGGTCGGTTCGAGGTTCTGGGACGTACCGCGAACATCTGGGGGAATGATGACTGACACTGCTGATCGTCTGGTGGCGCTACGCAACCGTTCCGAGGGCACTGGCCCAAGTGAGTCTGGTCCGGAGTGGAAGCAGAGCGCGTGCATCCTCTGCTCCATCAACTGTGGTGTCGAGCTGAAGATCGATGGCCGAGACATCACCCGAGTGCGCGGTGACAAGGCCACGCCATCCAGCGAGGGATACACCTGCGAAAAGGGGCTGCGGCTCGACTACTACCAGAATGACGCGCAGCGCCTCACCAGCCCGATGCGCCGCCGAGACGACGGCACCTACGAGCCGGTCGACTGGGACACCGCCGTAGCCGAGGTCGCGGCCCGCTTTGGCGATGTCATCGCCGAACACGGCGGAGACAAGATCATGTTCTATGGCGGCGGTGGGCAGGGCAATCATCTGGGCGGCGGCTACGGGTCAGCTACTCGCGCAGCACTTGGCATTCGCTACTCGTCCAACGCCCTCGCCCAGGAGAAGACCGGGGAGTTCTGGGTCGACGGACAGCTGTTTGGCAAGGCCAGCTGCCACACCACCGGCGACTACCACCACGCGGAGGTGGCCGTGTTCTGGGGGAAGAACCCATGGCAATCCCACGGCTTCCCGCAGGCTCGACGTGTGCTGAAAGCCATGGCCAACGACGATGGCCGCACGCTGATCGTGGTTGACCCACGGCGCACCGAGACCGCCGAGATGGCCGACATCCACCTCCAGGTCACCCCCGGGGGCGACGCCCACCTGCTCGCCGCACTGCTAAAGATCCTCGTGTCCGAGGGCCTCATCAACTCGTCGTGGCTCGAGGACAATGCGAACGGCTTCGATGAGCTCCGCCAACACCTCGACGCGGTCGATGTCGCAGCCTCATGCGCCAAGGCCGGGGTCGACGAAGAACTCGTGCGCGAAACCGCAGAGATACTCGGGCGTGCCAGCGGCGGCGTGTCGATCTTCGAAGATCTCGGCATCCAGATGGCACCGCACTCGACCCTCAACAGTTACCTCGAGAAGCTGCTCGTACTCCTCACCGGCAACTTCGGTGTGCCGGGCGGAATGAACCTGCACACCCGTTTCGCGTCCCTCGCTCCTGGAGGTAGTTCGAAGAAAAAGTCGGGAGACGGACCGCGGGTCGAGCCCACCACGCCGGTCACCGATCATCGCCTGGTCGTCGGCCTCGTCCCCTGCAACATCATTCCCGACGAACTCGACGGCGCAGGCGACCCGGACCACCCCGACCGCTTCCGAGCGCTCTTGGTGGAGTCGGGCAATCCGGTGCACTCGCTCGCCGATAGCGCCCGTTGGCGCGAGGCCATGCGAGCCCTCGACTTCTCCGTGGTGATCGACGTCGCCATGACCGAGACTGCTCGCGAGGCCGACTACGTGCTGCCCGCAGCCTCGCAGTTTGAGAAGTGGGAGTGCACGTTCTTCAACCTCGAGTTTCCCCAGAACTACTACCACCTCCGGCGCCCGGTATTCGAGCCGCTTGAGGGAACCCTCCCCGAATACGAGATCCACGCCCGGCTGTGCCGTGCTCTCGGCGCCTACGACGATGAGACGCTCGCTCCGTTGCACGAGGCTGCCGCCGCCTGCGCTGCGTCAAACAACCCGGCTGACCGTTCGGGCTTTGCCGCAGCACTCTTTGAGGTCATGGTCGCAAACCCCAAGATCGGCAAGCTGTTGCCGACGGTCCTCTACGAAACCCTCGGCCCGGTACTACAGACCGAAGATGGCGAAGATGCCGCCGGCGCTGCCGCGGTCTGGGGCCTCGCTCAGCTCTGCGCTGGGTTCTGGGATGCGTCGATCCGCCGCGCGGACATTGGCGACCCCGACGGTGGCGGCAACCTCGGCGACGATCTCTTCAACGCTATTCTTGCCAGCCCGTCAGGTCTCACCTTCTCATCCGACGACTACGACGAGACGATGAAGCGAGTGCTCACCCACGATGGCAAGGTCAACCTCGTGATCCCGGAGCTCCTCGAAGAGTTCGACCAACTCGCGGACGAGGAGACCGTCATTGCTTCCAACGATGCCTACCCATTCGTCCTCGCCGCAGGCGAGCGTCGCTCATCGACCGCTAATACGATCATCCGTGACCCAGGGTGGCGAAAGCTCGACCAACAGGGAGTCCTGAAGGTCTCCCCCACCGATGCCGAGGCTCTCGACCTCTCGAACGGCGACCGGGCTCGGGTACGTACCAAGCGGGGCGAAGGCGTGGCCATCGTGTCGGTGACCGACACGATGCTTCCCGGCAACATCTCCCTGCCCAATGGCTTTGGTCTCGGCCCGGGCGGGGCCAGCGACTCGGTCGGCATCGCCCCGAACGACCTCACCTCGACAGAGGATCGCGACTGGTTCGCCGGCACGCCATTCCACAAGCATGTACGCGCTCGATTAGAGAAGGTAGACGCCTGACAGAACGGTGACCGCAACTAGCTTGCGGCGCATGCATCAATCCGATCGATGGCGAAGCTGAACGGGCCGTCAATGCCGTCGGCCAGGATGATGCCGAACGTGGAGATCTGACCGAGATCGAATTCGGGAAGCGTCGGCCTCGCTGTGCCGAATGCCCGGGCGTCGAGATTGGTGAGCGGAACGAGAGGCTCTTCCCACTCGCTGTCGGCCGTGATGGCAATATCGGCGAAGTGCATGACCGCGGTGTTCGTCGTGCCATCCAACAGCTAGGGGTGCCAGCTTGGGGTTTGGCCGTCTTGAAGGACTTCCCGACCGCCGTAGCGCTGGTCCCACGCGCCGTCGGGATTGGTCACGTTGTACTTGTGGGTCCAGAGCCGGTCGCGGAAGCCGTCGTTCGTTCGTACAAGCAATGCAATGAGTGCTCCGAAGACGAAGCCTCCAACGTGGGCAAGCCAAGCAACGCCGTCTGTTGGCGAGATGAAGAACTGGCTTGCGAACCAGAATGCAAGAACGATCCACGCTTTGATATCGAAAGGGATGATGAAAACAATGGTTTTGACTCGAGCCCACGGAAACCAGACGAGATACGCGCCCATCACCCCGGCTACCGCCCCGGATGCTCCAATGAGCGGAGTGTTCGAGCTTGGTGCGGGGAGAACGTGCGCAAACGTGGCCACGACGCCGGCGAGCAAGTAGAAGATCAGATACTTGAACCGGCCGAGGTGATCCTCGATGTTGTTTCCAAAGACCCACAGGAACAACATGTTCCCGCCGAGGTGAAGCAGGCCGCCGTGCAGGAACATCGAGTACAAAATGGCGAGATAGATGTTCTTCTCCGGAAAGCGCGCTTCATCGGTAGGTGCCGCGCATACGTCTTCGGTCGTCGCCAGCGAGTTACGCACGTCCGAGTTGGGGTTCAACAGGGCACAGAACTCTCGCTCCGTTAGCGGCTCACCTGAAATGAGCTCGTCGGGTATCGCAGCAGTACCGAAGGTGAAGTCGATGCCAGCGTTGATATCGATTGGCTGTACAAGGAAGTAGACGAGCACATTGATGACCATGAGTGCGATCGTCACGACCGGCACCTTCATCGTTGGGTTCTCGTCCTTTAGCGGAAACACACCGCCGACAGTAGTTGCGGCTACTGGTCCGAAACACGGATAACCCTCGGTTACGGTTCCACCTATGCCGATGCGCAGGCGTCGATTCGGTCGATCTCAAGACTGAACGGGCCGTCGAGGCCATCGGCCAAGATGATGCCAAGGGTCGAGATCTGTTCAAGATCAAACTCGGCGAGGTTTGGGCGTTGATTCCCAAAGACTCGTGCTTCAAGGCCGGTGAGGGGCACAACTACTTCCTGCCACAGCCCATCGTCTGACACTGCAAGGTCGGTGAAGTGCATGATCGCGGTGTTCGTTCCCGAATCTTGGACGGTCAACTCGTAGGCCCGCCCGTTGGCCGAGCGAATGCGTACCCGCAGGTACTCCGCCCCGTCGAGGCCGCCGGCGAGCGTTTGATCCCGCAGTGCCGACGTGCGGATCATCGAGAAGCCGCCGCCATCGGTAACGATCGTGCCCGCGAACCTGACCACACTTCCGGCGTAAGCAAGCGAACCTTCCGAGCGCCCGCCCATCACACCGTCGTTAATGACCCGCCAGCGATCTTGATCGTCTTCGTTGAAGTTTTCGATCCGCCAGCAGGCGAGTTCATCTTCCACGGTGGCGGCTTCGGTATCACTCGAAAGCCCAGCGGTGCCAGTGGTTGGCGGCGACGAATCCTCGTCCTCTTCTGCACCATCCGCGGTCGTGGACTCATCAGTCACGTCACTTTCCAAGGGTTGGGTCGTGGGCGACTCGTCGAGGATGACCCGTTCGGTCGTTGTTTCGGGAAGTGTCGTGGTGGTATCGGTGGTTGTCGTCGACGATTCGGGGTCGACGACCTCACTTGCAGCTTCCGCTGTCTCCGCAGCGCCCTCCGCTGTCTCCGCAGCGCCCTCCGCTGTCTC